>DATMFE010000303.1:0-4147 GCA_035556295.1 Ureibacillus sp. | reverse complement strand
GGTGTACGTTCAAGCACCTCAATCGCTTCATCAATGTTAAAATGCATTCCCATTCTCCTCCCAAAACGATCCATTCTTCATTTACTATATTCGGTTAATCAAGAATAAATCCTTATTGAGGCAATTCACAATTTCAATTCTAGCCCAATAGATTGGTTGGTATGACTCATCCTATAAAACTGAGAAAATATGTATATAGCACTAAAATACGCTAACATATCGTTAAATATTTCTAAGTAATTTACTTTAATCATATTTTATAAGCAGACTTGTTTCAAAAACTTAAGGACAATCCATTTTTGATAGGAGCGAAGTACAATTGGATCTCTTTTCAGCGGAATTCTTTTCAGGTTTAATGTCTATTATTCTTATCAATTTAGTCCTTGCCGGTGATAATGCATTGTTGATTGGATTAGCAGCAAAAAATTTGCCAAAAAAACAGCAAAAGCAAGCCATTTTTTGGGGAACAATTGGAGCAATTATCGTTCGTATTATACTGACAATTGTAGCTGTTAGATTACTAGAGGTTGATGGTCTTCTTCTCATTAGCGGTGTATTGCTAGTATTTATCGCATTTAAATTACTCATTAGTGATTCAAAACCTGAAGTTCATTCTAAGACGACAACGACACTTTTAGGTGCTATGTCGACCATTATTATCGCCGATATTTTAATGGGTGTAGATAATGTAATTGCCGTAGCAGGTGCAGCAGAAGGAAATATTCTATTAATAATTTTTGGTTTAGTTCTCTCCATCCCTATCGTCGTATGGGGAAGTACACTTGTCATCATGTTAATTGAGAAATTTCCAATTATCATCATCATTGGATCAGGGGTCTTAACGCTAACAGCAGCAGAGATGATTATGAAAGATACTTATACGAAGGCATTCTTCGCTGATCCAGCTACAAGTGGACGTTTTGAGTGGATTTTAGTAATCGTTGTTACTTACTTAGGATTAATGTGGAAAATTCTAAATAGCGGTAAAAAAGATAAAAATGCGCTATCAAAAGCTTAAGGTGCACTGGGGAGAGGAAGACTACTAATAAAATCAAATCACCTGCCAGATATGAGTTGAAACATAGGTACCTTTCCCCAACCCCATAATCCTTTTCCATTCATCCATCATATAATGTGGGGATTGATAGTAAAGGAGTGACATCTCATGGGCTTTTTTCAACCTGAAGGAACAATGGGGCCTCAATATCCTCCCCCACCATTTATACCTCCAAAGCCTTCTGTATCTTATATAGTAGACTGTGTCTATCAAAACACATACGTATGGCTTATCAACGGAGACCAATTTTGGTTTTATCCAACGCGTGTTGAATACGGTGAAATTGCTGGCTATCGTTGGAATGGTGCCTTCTGGCAGTTCTATGGAATCGATCCAAGATTCGTAGATGCTGTTGCTTGCCCACCTACGCCTACGTTGTACTGATAAGAATGCAACTATCTATAAGTTCGGAGGAATTATATGACGAATTTCTTTTCATTTCGCGGAACTGTCACGGCGATCAATGACTTTTTTACAGGGCAAAATGGTGAGGGAGAAGGCTGTACAAAAATCTATACATTAGAAAATGAAATGGGGCAAATCGTAAATTTCGTCGTTTCACCATCTACTTACTTTGTTGATCACGAAATGGTTAACGTTGGGGATCGTGTGACGGGTTATTACAATGGAGATTTACCTGTTATTCTTATTTATCCTCCACAATATCAAGCAATTGTGATGGTAAAGGATCATCCAAATCAAAATGTAAAAGTGTCTTATTTCAATAACCAATTAATCAGTAGTGATGGCCAATTACGATTAAATTTATCTCCTTTTACTCGGATGCAATTAACAAACGGGCAACGCTTCACTAACTTTCCGGGCAACCGAGATTTAATCGTCATCTATGGACCTACTACAAGGAGTATCCCTGCTCAAACGACACCTTTTCGAATAATTGTTTTATGTTGAATTTATAAGGTCAAGTCAAAATTAAGAAAAGAAGTAATATTTCACGAATGATAAAGTAAAATATTACTTCTCTTCATAGTGGTTAGCCATTACCCATTCAAAACATCCGATATTATCTTCTGGAATGATTCAGGCAACATTTTGTAGAATAACCCTTCGAATTTTAAATCTAAGAAACCCGCGATGATTAGCACGATCACTAGTAGTGTAATTAGTAGTTTTTTACTTTTCAATTGATTTTCTTCCTCCATATACTAGGATTCTTCCAAGCCTCTCCTTATAAATTAAACCTCTTGCAACAATGCCTTTTTCGCATTTTTATGTTTGTACATATTGGCATCTGCTTCGACTAGTAACTGCTCCATAATGCCATAAGAGGATAGACTATAGGCATATCCAATTGATAATTGTATTGGATAGAACGGTAATTCATAATCCCCCTCATACATGTTCCTTTGAGCTTTCTCTATACATTGTTCAACTTGGGATTCACTTAATTGCGGTAAAAGGATGGCGAATTCATCTCCACCAATCCGCGCAATCATCGTCTCTTTCTTTGCAAGGTTTTTCAAGCAATTTGCTGCTTCGCAAATTAATCGATCTCCCATTAGATGTCCATACTGATCATTGATTCTTTTTAAATCATCTAAATCGACGACAATCACTGCCATAGGAACATCGCTTTGATTGTATTCATTCATCTTCGATTGGAAATATTCACGATTATACACATTCGTTAATGCGTCATGGGTTGATTTATATTCTAGTTGTTGCTGTAACGCAACTTTCTCATCAATATTTCGGAAGATCCCTAAAACCCCAACAAACTTTCCCTCTTTATAAATTGGTGTTGCATGCTCTTCAAACCATATGTACTGCCCTAAATGGTTCATAAATCGAACTTGGATAGGCTCTTGAAAGTTTAGTTTTCCTAAACGCTTGTTTATCATAATCACACGATCATCTGGATGGACAATCTCAAAGATCTTCTCAGGACTACTTATATGTTGTTCATATGTATGTGGTCCAAGTAAATCATTTACAGTTGTACTCAAATATAAATACTTTAATTCAGGCACAACTTCACAGTAGTAAATAATATCGCAGATATTTTCAGCCATTTCAACCAGTGGCTTAAAAAATATCATTTTGCGTCTAAGCTTTACATTTTGCCGATAAAAATACATGCATAGTAGGATTAGTATTATGATGCTTCCATAATAGATCCACATATGTTAAACCTACTTTCTCATAGATGTGGTAATAAATCTTCGGAGCCTTAGTGTTTTATCTAGCTTATAAAAAACCGCACTATATTTAGTAATTATAGGCATTTAACTTTTTACCTTTTTATAGTGAGGAATACATATTATTGAAGAGATATATGACTGCACCTGTTCCATATTAGATACATATTACCATGCCCTCTGGTAGCAGGTGCATTATCTATTAGCGATATTTTAATGTGAACTTGCTGTTTTTATTTTCACCGGTACATATAAATCAACTTTACATTTTCCTTCAGGATCATCGGATGGATTATTCAAATTAAATTCTAAGTTAGATCTCATAAAATCTGCATCATAATTGCTAGTAGGCAACCATTCTCCATACATATATTGATATGCAGATTTCAGTTTATCGGCTGTATCGTAAAAGGAATACACTGCGTATTTTCCACTTTCTAACTTTTTAAAACGCATATCCTTATGCTCTTTTTTATCGAAACCACTTGGAATCGTAACACATGCATCATGACGGCACTTTTTACTTTCAACTAAATCCGGGTTATCTAATGAAATACCAATAAACGACTGCTGAGGAGGAAATAGACTGTTTCTCGTTGCCCATTGTATTAGTTCTCCCCAGTGTTCCTGAGGTTCAAAATAACTTCCAATCTGTCTTATAAACGCTACTTCCATTTCAGGTAATTCCTTAATTGTAATCTTCATTTTCTTCATCCCCTACTTTTGTTAACTATTTTGAAATACGATTTTCTATATCGCGATTATGTTTCTAACTTTCATTCCTTTGTTAATCGAGATTCTTCCATTTAGTTGCAAGTATCGAAATTGCCCCTTCTATCGATTGTAGCGTGATGGCGCCATACCCAATCATCACGAAATTGTTTATGACATTTTGCTGATAGGATGTGGAAATGGGATCAATGGCAACTCC
>DATMFE010000302.1:0-7737 GCA_035556295.1 Ureibacillus sp. | reverse complement strand
AGTGTTAAAACGTGGAGAAGCAATCGAACTGACACATCGTGAATTTGAATTGATTCACTATTTAGCGAAACATATTGGTCAAGTTATGACCCGTGAACATTTATTACAAACTGTTTGGGGTTATGATTATTTTGGTGATGTTCGAACAGTAGATGTAACTGTACGTAGATTACGTGAGAAAATTGAGGATAATCCGAGTCATCCAAATTGGATTGTCACTCGTCGAGGTGTTGGATACTATTTGAGAAATCCTGAGCAGGAGTAATCTAAATGCAAAAAGTAAGCTTTTTTAAATCTATACATGTAAAGCTCGTACTAATTTATGTACTTCTGATTATAATCGCGTTGCAAATTATTGGACTTTATTTTTCAAAGGAGTTAGAAGATAACTTAAAGGCAAATTTCCAAGACTCTATATATCAACGAATTGATTTAGTTCAATATAGTATTCGAGAAGAAATGTTAAAAAAAGATAGAGATGAATCCTCTCCATCGATTCAACAAAGTTTAAGTGCAATCATTCGTGAATTTGCAACTGGAGATATAAATGAAATCCGAGTTATTGATAATCGAAATCGTGTGTTAGCAACTTCAGATATGAATAATCAGTCAATTGTTGGGCAGCGAGGCAACCATGAAATTGTGAACCAGTCCATTTCAGCACAAACAGCCATTGATAAAATTGCACTTGATAAAGACACACAAAAGCGAATATGGATTTTAGCAGCACCAATTTTCGAAACAGTTGGACCAAATGGGGAAATACTCGGAACCATTTATATAGAGTCAAATATTGAAAATGTGTTTGATCAAGTAAATGAAATTAATCGAATTTTTGCAGTTGGTACCGCCATTTCACTTGTCATCACAATTATTCTAGGAATTTTAATTGCTAGAACCATAACTGGACCGATTTCAGATATGAGGAAACAGGCACAGGCAATGTCTAGAGGAAATTTCTCAAGAAAGGTTCGAGTTTATGGTGACGATGAAATAGGACAACTGGCAATTGCCTTTAACCATTTAACTAACCGATTACAAGAAGCACAATCAACTACTGAAGCCGAGAGAAGAAAGCTTGCTTCAGTTTTAGCTAATATGACTGACGGGGTTATCGCTACAGATCGAAAGGGTAAAATTATACTGATTAATGATCCAGCACTTAGTTTCCTGAAAATATCAAGAGATACTACTTTAAATCGACCAATTGCTTCGGTACTTGGGTTGGAAAAAGACTATAGCTTTGAAGATTTGATTAATACGAAGGACGCTATTAACTTAGATTTTAGTACAAATGATAATCACTTAATTTTACGAGCAAACTTCTCCGTTATTCAAAAAGAAACAGGATTTGTGAATGGATTAATAACGGTTCTACACGATATAACTGAACAAGAGAAGATTGAAATGGAGAGACGTGAATTTGTATCAAATGTATCCCATGAATTACGAACTCCATTAACTACCATGCGTAGTTATTTAGAAGCTTTAGCTGATGGTGCTTGGCGAGATGAACAAATTGCACCAACCTTTTTAAATGTTACCCAAACAGAAACTGAACGAATGATAAGGCTTGTTAATGACCTGCTACAACTCTCTAAAATGGATAGTAGGGAATACACACTAAATAAGGAATTTGTAGAGTTTAATAAATTCTTTAACCGCATAATTGACCGGTTTGAAATGTCTAAATCTCAAAGTGTAGAGTTTAAGAGATACTTATCCGATAATTCCTATTTTGTAGAAATTGATACTGACAAGTTAACACAAGTCATAGATAATATTATTTCAAATGCAATGAAGTATTCTCCAGATGGTGGAAACATACGATTTGGGGTTACCGTTCAAGAGAACTTACTAAAAGTTATGATTTCAGATGATGGTATGGGAATTCCAAAAGAAAATGTCGGTCGAATTTTTGAGCGATTCTACCGAGTAGACCGTGCGAGATCTCGAGCAATGGGTGGAACAGGCTTAGGACTAGCTATTGCAAAAGAAATGATTGAAGCTCATGGGGGAAATATTTGGGCAGAGAGTGAGGAAGGAGTAGGAACAACTGTTTTCTTCACATTGCCATATGAATTAGACGAGGCGGGTGAATGGGATTGAAACTTGTTGAACTATTAAAATCAATTGTTTTAACATTCTTAGTCCTGTTAAGCCTTGTCTTAACTTTTTCCATCTGGAGCTATACTCCAAACTTACAGCCAATTAGTGAATCAAGAGTAAATCAAATCAGCTTAGGATCAGAAAAGAACCTATACGATCTTATTAAACCATATCGGATTCTATATAAAGACGAAGACATATTCAGAGGAACCGTGAAATCCTCAGAAATTGAAGACGTATTAGCTAAATTAGCAGGTTGGAAGTCATCCGAAATAACATATATACAAAGTAATGTAACAGAACAAAAAATGAATAGTTTATCAAACGGCAATCAGCGAATTACGCTATTCTATGATGCTGAAGTACCGCTTAGTATAATGAATTCCATTTTGTTTTTAACTCAGTTTGAAGTACCCCAAGCTACGTTTGATAGACTAATCATTGATTGGAGTACTGTCTCAGTTGAAAACAAATTAACAATTCATTTTGTTAATAGTGAAAAGAAAACGCATTATAGTGCAGAAGTATCGATCGATTACAATCAATTCCTTACCACATTCATCGCCCCATCAAGAAATTTAAGCGTTTATCATGAAATTGAACGTGGTAATGCACTCTCATTATATGTACCAGAAAATCCTATTGAGTTATTGAATTTAACCTATACAATCGGTGAAGTGTCACCGAATACATTTAAAGATATTTTATTTATTGAACCAAGTATCGTCCAACGCGGTATTGATAGTGCATCACTAGAAAAGTATCTTGATGGAATGGCACTTATGACTGTTGATACGAAAAGTAGAGTATTAAATTATGTGTATCCGGCATCTGAAAGTATAGATGAGATACAGCATACAAAACTCTTACTAGATAGCTTTGAGTTTATCAATGATCATGGTGGATTTACTGGAGATTACCGGTTTATAAACATGAATCCTACTAAACATATTGTTGAATATCAGCTTTACTTACAAGGCTTACCTGTTTTTAGTAGCATTACATCTACAAAAATAACTACAACATGGGGAGATAATCAGATTTTCCGTTACCGTCGACCTTATTATTATTTAGATTCGAATATATCTTCAGATAAGAATATTGTTAAACTTCCTTCTGGTTTAGAAATGATTGATAAAATTAAACGATCTAAAAACATTAAGCTAGAAAGCATCGATGAGTTATATATTGGTTATTATTTCTCCCAAATTAATGAGAGTGGATATACACTTGAACCTAGATGGTTTGCAATTATTAACGATAATTGGATTGGTCTAACATCTGAGCTATTAGGAGGGGATGAATATGGATTGGAGTAAATCAAAGTCAATATTCATCGTCGTCTTTCTTATTTTAGACATCTTCTTATACTCGCTCTATTTGAACAGGTATACTGAGGCGCAAAAGGTTGAAGTCTTAGGTGAGAAAACCATTGAAACAAGATTAAAAGATGATAATATAACTTATGCTATTCTGCCAAATATTGAAACAGCACCGTACTTATCAGGAAGTGTGAAACATTTTACTGAAGATGAATTACCAATAGAAGGTAATCAAGAAATCACCATTGAAAATGACTCAAAACTAATTGTGATATTAGATGAACCTGTAGAGATTCGCGATATAACGGACCCAACAAGTTATGTTGACTTTCTACAAACGAATATTTATGAGAGTACATCTTATACATTGTGGAATATAGATGAGGAAAATCAGACCACAACATTTTTTCAACGGATTAACAATCAGACAATCTATTACAATAACTCTGGTATGCTAAAACTCTACTGGAATAGTGACCATGAAGTGTATAAATACGAGCAAACTTTATTAGTAGACTTGAAAATGTTTGAAGAACAAGAAACGCTTCTGTCACCGATTCAAGTCATTCAAGTACTTTACTCGAAAGGATTACTAAAACCTGATTCACACATTACACAAGTAAAACTTGGTTATTCAACGCTTGTACAAGACAATCCACAAGTATTTGTACCAACATGGGAGATCCAAGTTAAAACAATAGATAATCAGGAAGAAGAGTTTTTTGCTAACGCAATTGAAGGAAAGATAATAGATGTAAAATTAGATCAAGCAATAGTAGAAGAAGATGGGGAGTAATATTATGCGTTTTAGTGTTTTAGCAAGTGGAAGTTCTGGAAATGCAATATATGTAGAAAATGATGATCATGCATTTCTAGTAGATGTAGGATTAAGCGGCAAAAAAATGGAGCAGCTATTTGCTAAAATTGATAGAGATATGAAAAAGTTATCTGGCATACTAGTTACCCATGAACATAGTGATCATATTAAAGGACTAGGAGTAGTTGCTCGAAAATATAAAGTGCCCGTTTTTGCAAATGAAAAAACATGGCATGCAATGGAAGACCATATCGGTAATATTCCTGATGAACAAAAGTTTTTATTTAATATGGAGACAGTTCAGTCATATGGTTCATTAAGTATAGAATCATTTGCGGTATCCCATGATGCTGCCGATCCAATGTTTTATGCATTTCATGAAAATGATAGAAAACTAGTGGTTATTACTGATACAGGTTATGTTAGTGATCGAATGAAAGGGATAATACGCGGAGCTGACTCATTTGTATTCGAAAGTAATCATGATATTGGGATGTTACAAATGGGGCGCTATCCATGGTCTGTCAAACGTCGTATCTTAAGTGATGTTGGACATGTATCCAATGAAGATGCGGCAATTGCTATGAGTGAGGTTGTATTTGAAAAGCCTACACAAATTTATCTATCACATTTAAGTAAAGATAATAATATGAAGGATTTAGCACGGATGAGTGTAACACAAACACTTCAATCATGTGGCATTATCACAGGTGAATTTGTCCACTTACATGATACAGATGCTGAAGAACCGACATTGTTAGTTACTGTATAAATTGGATAAACTAAAAGAACTTTGTACTAAAACAAAGTTCTTTTTTTATTTTTGTTTTAATTCATTTTCATGTAATTTTAATGTTTGGTTTGTATCATAATGACATAAGAAAGGAAAGGATGAGCAATATGAGTTATTACAATGATGATGAAAATCAATTTAACAAAGATCATAATTCAACTAATGATCAGCCTAATCCAAATAATCAATACTACACAAGCAATCAATACAATGAAAACAACCCATACTCTTCAAATCCGCAATTCTCTCCGTTACAAGAACGATTGAGAAGAGAAGAGGAAGAAGAAAATAAAAGAAAAGCTAGACAGAAAAAAGGAAACAAAGGTGGCTACTTTGTAAGTGGTTTAGCTGGTGTCATCGTTGGTGCTTTAGTAATGTGGCTATTACTTCCTTCCATGATTGGACAACTACCAAGCAGCTCCTCAAATTCGAATGGTGAAAAGGCTACACCTATTGAGCAAACCGCAACAGAGGTGACGACGGATATTACAACTGCGGTAGAAAAAGTTTCTGATGCAGTAGTTGGGATTACAAATATACAAGAAATTACTGACTTCTGGAACCAACGTTCTCAAGAACAAGAGGCGGGAAGTGGCTCCGGTGTAATCTACAAAATAGAAGGTGATAAGGCATTCATTATTACAAATCACCATGTTGTTGAAAAAGCGAAACAACTAGAGGTCACATTAGCAGATGGGACAAAAGAAAAAGCAGAGCTTGTAGGAAGTGACATTTGGACAGATTTAGCCGTAATTTCGATTAGTAGTAAAAATGTAAAAACGGTTGCTGAATTTGGAGATTCTGAAGTATTAAAACAAGGTGAAACGGTCATTGCAATTGGTAATCCACTTGGCTTGGACTTCTATGGATCTGTTACAACAGGGGTTGTATCTGGTAAAGATCGTGCAGTACCCGTAGATTTAAATAGCGATGGAAGTGTAGACTGGGAAACTGAAGTTTTACAAACTGATGCTGCCATTAATCCAGGTAATAGTGGTGGAGCATTGATTAATATTGCGGGAGATTTGATTGGTATTAATTCCATGAAAATCGCAGAGTCAACAGTGGAAGGGTTAGGATTTGCTATTCCTATCAACACAGTTATCCCCATTATCCAAGAGTTAGAGAAAAACGGTGAAGTGAAAAGACCAACAATGGGTATTGGACTATTAGACTTAACAGAAGTTCCTGCATTTTATCAACAACAAACATTAAAATTACCTGCAGAAGTTACAACAGGTGTAGTCGTGTCAGAAGTTGTTCAAGGGTCAGCTGCAGATAAAGCTGGCGTACAACAATACGACGTTGTGGTTGAAATGGATGGAGAAAAAATCGAGAACTCAATTGATTTGCGTCAGCATTTGTATAATGAAACTAAGATTGGGGATACATTAAAAATTAAAGTATACCGTCAAGGAAAACTAGTTGAATTAACATTAAAATTGACTGAAGGTACTAATGTGTAACAGTTCAAATAAATTAGGTTGTTAAGAATTTGTGGATAACTTAATAATGATTAATTGGTTTTTACACAACAGGTAGTGAGAGAAAGGCCTTTTCTTTCCTACCTGTTTTTTGTTTGATACAATAGGGTGTGGATAATTGGGATTAAGTTGTGAATAACTTTGTGGAAACATTATTCATGAAAGGAGGGTATTAATTTGGAGAAATATAGCTGTGAAACACATATAAATCAAGCTTTAGATATGTTTGTTGCGGAGACTGGGGAATTCCCTATTTTGGATAAAATAATTAAAGAAGAAGGTTTATCCACAAAATGTTCTTATTGTGAGGAAGAAGCAACATATATTGTATCAAGAAAATAACTTTACACAATATATTGAAATGAATTGTGGGTAATGTGGATAACTTTGTGGATAATGTGTTTGTAAATAAATTGTAAATGTGAATAAGCTGTGTATAGTATAAAATAAAGTTTGGGAAATAGTTAAGGACTTCGTAATCTACTTGGGTTTATAATTTTGGGAAATACTAACCTAGTTATATTGATTGCGTAAAATTAGCTAGATTGATGAATGGTAAAGGTGGATAAGTTGTGAATATCACCATTATTTCAGTAGGAAAGTTAAAAGAAAAGTATTTAAAAATGGGTATCGAAGAGTATGTAAAACGTTTAGGTGGATATGCCAAGGTAGAGTTGGTTGAGGTACCAGATGAAAAAGCACCGGAACAATTAAGTGACGCTGAAATGGAGATCGTAAAGAAAAAAGAGGGCGAACGAATCTTAGCAAAAATTAGTGATGGAATGCATGTCGTCGCTTTAGCCATAGAGGGGAAAATGAAATCCTCAGAAGAAATGGCCAGAGATTTAGAATCACTCATGACATACGGAACTAGCAAAATTGCCTTCGTTATTGGCGGGTCATTAGGCTTGCATGAGGATGTCATGAAACGCGCGGATGAGAAGATTAGCTTCGGAAAAATGACATTGCCACATCAGCTCATGAAATTAGTATTGGTGGAACAGATTTATCGGAGTTTTAGAATTATAAAAGGCGAACCGTACCATAAGTAAGTGCGGTTTTTTCTGAAATTACAGAAATAGCATCATCCCTATGGATAGGATGGTGCTATTTTTTAGATAGACATTTATTGTATGAATGCTTGTTTTTGTTCTTGAAGTGTTATTAGTCTCTATTATTCTAAATAATTTTTTGGAAATTAATTTGTAAAGT
>DATMFE010000301.1:0-2009 GCA_035556295.1 Ureibacillus sp. | reverse complement strand
ATTCATCTATTTGGCCAAACAATAATTGATCATACATTCTTTTATCTAAGGGGATTAAACTGCAATAGCCTTTTAACTCTCCATTGTCCGCTACAATTTTATACACTCTTTTGTTTCGTTCAAGTAATTGTTCTACAAATGCACGCTCAACTTGCCAATCTTGAGGATACAGCTTTCGGTCCAATTGAATCATGCTATTTACATCCGATAATTGACCATAACGAACATTGAGTTCCGACATCGTTAATCCTCCCTTATGAAAGACAATCACACGATAAGTCTGGTATTACATGATGGGATCCATTCTTTATGCTCAACAACATTTATCAAACATTCTTCATTCGATTGGTGCCTTAAGTATGGCTTAATAATATTCCTATTGTTAGGACAAAACAGTCTGAATATACTAAAAACAATGTAAGTCATTTTCTTTAAGTAAGGAGACATTGCCATGAACGGTCAGGTAAACAGTGAGGTGGTTAAGAAAACAAGTTCTAATCGATGGGCAAGAACGGCAAAAATGTTCGGAATAGGTTATATTGCAGCTCTTTTTACAGGGGTTATTTATGGAATATTGTTAAGATTAGTTATGGGAATTATTGCTTATTTCTTTCCTCAACTCGCGAGTGGATTTCATTTCTCAGGAACACTGTTAATCGTAACACTCGGTATTGTTGTCACCTTAGCCAACAGTATTGTATACACCTCCCTTTTTCATCGTTCAAGAAAAAGTTGGGTGGTGAAAGGTTTATTATTTGGTTTGTTCCTATTAATTATCTATGGAATTCCTTTGTTTATGCCCAATCCTAACAGTGAATTATTCGGTCCACAAGCACCGTTAGGAATAGCCCTATTTTCGGTATCATTTTTTATTGGATCTGTCATTCTTGCATTACTGTTTGAGTACCTTTCAAAATGGGTCGACCAATCAAAGGGCAGACTGAAACTTGCGTACGTAAGCTTTGTGATTCTTTCTATCCCCGCAATAATTATGCTAGTAGCTATATATGTCGAGATGTTCACCGAAACACTGCCGCAAATATTAAATAATTGATGGAACTCATAATCTGAAAATAGGGCCAGACCCTCAGTGCGCTAGGCGATAGCAAATTGAGGATCTGGCCCTATCCTTGTTTGTCTTCTCCTTAGTGTTTTCTACCTGTCTTTGTGTTTTGTGTCTATGTATTCTTTCCAAGCGGTAATCCCGCCGTCAAGTAATGTAACATGGTATTCTTTTTTGGATAAAATTTCTGCACATTTTCTGGCGGAATTTCCAGTTGTACATGTTATAACAATCTCACTGTTTTTGGGCAAAGATTGCAGCCCTTCTTCTCCATTTTCCTCAAGATCAAAGATGATATTCTTAGGGATATTCTGATTCTTGATATTTGGATCTGTAATATGATAATCATTGTATTTTTCTTCCGCACGTACATCTAGAAGGAAGGTAGGTTCATTTTTTTGAAGTTTCTCATCAAGGGCTTTCGGCGAAATTACTTTAAGCGTCATGTTAACTACTCCTTTATTTATTGAATCAGAATCACTGTTTAGTAAAGCGTACAGCAATTCGGGAATGTCCTCATAACAATCCTTGTTACAAGTTTATGATACAAGATAGCATTTTTTCAAGGTTTTACTACCTTAAAAATGAAATACTCTGTTTAATCACTGTTTGTAATAGGTCCGCATCAAATTCTTTAATATTTATCCGGCTCTGTCGTCTAATTTATAGGGATGTCCAGAATCCATGTATCTGCCGCATACATATCCATTTCCTGTATTTACATTAAATTCACAAGGGCTTAAACAAAATGGCCCCGGTTCAATACCGGGGCCACTTATTAGAGCTTAGGCGCTTTTTTTAAACTGTCCGAAAAATGGGGCACAGTTAATTCTTATAAACTCAAAGTGTTTCTGTAAACATAAGGGTCATTCGGTTTTGAAATGGTTTTGTAGCTTGTTACTTTTAAAACAGGAATTTTAGTTTTCATTTGTGGATAATAAACTGT
>DATMFE010000300.1:0-32775 GCA_035556295.1 Ureibacillus sp. | reverse complement strand
TTTTGAAATTAGTCCATCATATTGTTTTCAATCCCACTTTTGAGTCTTTCCAAAAACTCATCCGGTGAATCTGTACGTACTGCTACTTGTGTATACTCTTTTTCAAGCCCCATTATATGAGTGGCTTTAGCTGGTGTTTTTAGCTTGATAATGACATCTGGATATACAGTTTCAAAATCTTTTGCTACAAAGGATAATGTCCCTTTTGAAAGTTTGCCCTGAAGAATTACTTTATCAGTAATTAATTCTTCAATATTCTCAAATTGAATCTCCATACGTTGCATAATCCCTTGTGAAAGATATACTGACTTCTGATTGAAATAAATTGGGTTTAAACGCAATGCTTGAATATCAGCAAGCAAGAAAAACACTGTATAGATATTTAATACTAACATAATTACTGATACTACTGGGTTAATTCCAATATAATGCAACATCCAGTGAACGCCAAGTGTTTCTAGAACAACTGCATGAATTAGCATAATCTGAAAAGCAATTAAACTTGAATTTTTATAAATTGTAATACCTTCATAAGGCTTCTTTTTCCAGCTTAAAGAAGAATAATAGAAAACTAATACTTCAGAACAAATCGCATAAACAATGGGGTTTTTGATTACAAATTTGTCTACTGCTTGAGGGAAAGAAAAGACTCTTGGTAAATCGCTTTTCCTTACCGAAGCTTTAATTTTGGGCATATAACGTACAAAGCTAATAATTAAAGAAAGCTCGAACATAACGAGAGCTGCTTCTAATCCGATTCCTGTCCATGTAATAGCATCAAATGGTTGTAGAAAACTAGCAGGAATAATCAGCTTCGCAACTATACAACCTGAAGCAATTAAACCGACCGCCATCTTCCATGAGAATTTCTTTTTATATAGCATCACTAATATAGGTGCAATGATAATTAAATCAAGCAATGAGCCAATTACTACAGGATTCGTTTCTTCTGTTAAGATCATTGCTCCAAGCTCAGTTTTGTAAAGAATGAAATTACTAGACAGCACCATGAACAATAAAATAAGCCAAATATTAACCTTTTTCTTACCTATGGCAGTCATATTATTCAAACTCCAATCTGATTAATTTAATAATCCTTAACTAAAATCCTTATTCACTTTAACTATTAGTCGATTAAAATAACTCGATAGTTACAATTGGATATCCTCTTTTTTCCATTATAGTATAGGTGATTAAAGATTTCGATTATTTCTCTAAAACGCTCATAATTTCTTCATTCCTTTGTGAATATTCTTCAAACTTTTTAATTAGCGTATATATTTTATTTATTTAAATTATGAATTCAAGGATTTCTATACAAAAAAAATATACAAACGCCTGTAGAAGCATTTGTATATTTTCATTTATCCTCGATCTAGTTCCCTTATTTCATCTAATGGAACAAAGACTTCAATATGTTGTTTTAAATTCACTAATGATGCAGGTGCATCTCCACCAAATTCCCCATCTAGGTTTAAATGGACTGTATCTTCAGAAGTGACGTTTACTTTACGAGCCTTTTTATATATAACATTCGGATCGTTCAAATGTTCTCCACGAAGTGCGAGAGAAGCTAATCGTATAAAGTCACCTATATTACACTTTTTCAAAATCATCATCGTAAAGTAACCATCATTGATACTTGCATCAGGTGCAATCTTCTCAAATCCACCTACGGAATTTGTTAATGCACAAAGGAAAAGCATAGCATCGCCTTCAAATACTTCATCATCGTATTCGATACGCATATGTGTTGCTTTAATCGATGGAAGCATTTCAATTCCTTTAATGTAGTACGCTAATTGACCCAGCATGGTTTTCATTTTACTTGGCACTTCATAAGTTAACTCCGTAATACGACCACCAGCTGCAATGTTGATGAAATAGCGTTCATCATTTATTAATCCTACGTCAACTGGAATAGTGTCTCCTTTAACGATGATGTCAATTGCTTCTTCTATTTTTCTAGGGATCTGTACTGCACGAGCAAAGTCATTTGTTGTGCCCATCGGGACAATTCCTAATTTTGGTCGCTTTTCGTAGGGACTTATACCAGCCACTACTTCATTTAACGTACCGTCTCCACCAGCTGCGACGATAATATCAAAGCCTCTTTCTACAGCATTTGCTGCAGCTAGCCTCGCATCGTCTTCTCCTGTAGTTGCATGACATGATGTTTCATATCCTGCAATCTCCAGTTTCTCCAAAACCTCAGGTAAGTACTTTTTAAACATTTCTCTACCTGAAGTTGGATTATATATGATTCTTGCTCTTTTCATTCTTTTTCATCCTACTCTTTTCATGATCAAAGCAAATCATAATTCTGACTTTTAACTATTGTATGATTATGATAACGCTTTAGCTATAACAGCTTTTATATCCTCATAAACCCATTTTGCACATTGAGGATCATCTACATATTTCTTCTGCATAGAAGTATACATTTCTTTTTGTTTTTCAGCAAATTGAGGGTCTTCTTTATCTGGCAATTCTGCTCGCATTTCTGTCACCATTTGTTGTAATTCTGGAGCACGAGGTCCCCATTTTCCGATTACCTCTCCTTCTTGACTTAGGAAAAGATAGATTGGAATTGCACGACCACCATTCGTTAAATGACGATCAATTAAATCTGTATCTGCATCACGTAATGCACAACGAATGTCTAAATCTGCTTCTTCTGCAATTTTTCGGATGACAGGGTTGTTTAACATTGCATCTCCACACCAATCTTCTGTAATAGCAAGTATGTGTGGTTTTTTCTCTTTTAATAATTGGAAGACTTCATCTTCTGGGTTAACGCTAAAATTTTTGTACACTTCAAAACTTGGCTCTTTTAAATTTGTTGTCATTTGCTCCATATAATCAGCCATTGATTTAGACTCTTCAAAGTATTGTTGTTCTGTTTTCATTTGGACATACCTCCCTAATTGATACTTCCATTTTGCCTATAAAAATGCAGAAATACAATTTTTATGATTTGAACATGCTAATCTCTATTCATTATCTTCCCTTATGTACTGGAGAATATTCTTGTTATTTTGGCGAATATCTTACTTGTTTTGCCTTATAATTTAAAATCTCCATTTCCTTTTTCTACACTGAATATTGGCCATTTTGGCTAATAATGTCATAATCCTGAGCTTTTACGCAAAAAAACCCCTTGCAAGCTGAAAAAGCTTACAAGAGGCATTATTTTTAAAACTAGCGTTTTTTAATTTCTTCAAGCAAGATTTTGTTTACCATCGGTGGGTTTGCTTGACCTTTTGTTTCTTTCATGATTTGACCTACTAAGAAGCCAATTGCACGATCTTTCCCGTTTTTGAAGTCTTCAATTGACTGCGGGTTGTTATCTAAAATAGCCGTGATGATAGGAACTAAAACAGATTCATCTGAAATTTGTACTAAGCCTTTCGCTTTTACGATGTCATTTGCATTTCCACCGTTTTGTACTAATTCAGTAAATACTTTCTTCGCAATCTTAGAAGAAATTGTACCATCCGTAATAAGTTTCACCATTCCAGCTAAGTTTTCCGGAGTTAGTTTCGTTTGACCAATCTCAAGTTGCTCTGAATTTAAGTAAGCTGATACATCACCCATTAACCAGTTAGCTGATAATTTTGCATCCGCACCAGCTACGACCATCTCATCGAAGAAGTCAGAGATTTGTTTATTTACAACAAGTACGCTTGCATCATATTCAGTTAAGCCTAGCTCTACAACATAACGTTTTTTACGAGCATCTGGCAATTCAGGAATAGATTCTCGAACGCGCTCTAACCATGCATCATCAATTACAAGGTCAACTAAATCTGGCTCTGGGAAGTAACGATAATCATCTGTTCCTTCTTTCACACGCATTAAGATTGTTTTACCTGTCTTTTCATCGAAACGACGAGTTTCTTGTTTAATTTCGCCACCAGACATTAATACTTCTGCTTGGCGTTTTTCTTCGTGCTCAAGACCTTTACGTACAAAGTTGAATGAGTTTAAGTTCTTTAACTCAGTTTTTGTACCGAATTCTTCTTGACCATATGGACGAATGGAAATGTTGGCGTCACAACGTAGAGAACCTTCCTCCATCTTTACGTCCGATACACCAGTGTATTGAATAATGGATTTTAACTTTTCAAGGTATGCATATGCTTCAGCAGGTGTACGAATATCTGGCTCAGATACGATTTCTACTAAAGGTGTACCTTGACGGTTAAAGTCTACTAATGAATAGCCATCACCATGAGTTAATTTACCAGCATCTTCTTCCATATGAAGACGAGTGATACCGATTTTCTTTGTATAGCCTTCTTGGCCGTCAGTACCAGGTACTTCAATTTCAATCCAACCATCATATCCAATAGGTTTATCGAATTGAGAGATTTGATAAGCTTTTGGATTATCAGGGTAGAAATAATTTTTACGATCAAATTTTGTATGTTGGTTAATCTTCATGTTTAAAGCTAACGAAGCTTTAATTGCATAATCAACTACGTTTTTATTTAACACTGGTAGAACACCTGGATAACCAAGGTCAATTACAGTTGTGTTTGTATTTGGCTCTGCTCCAAAATGGTTTGGTGCTGGAGAGAAGATTTTAGAGTTTGTTTTTAACTCTACGTGAACTTCTAAACCGATTACTGTTTCAAAATTCATGATTATTTACCCTCCCAAATTTGAGGAGTTTGTTTGTGGAAGTCTGTCGCTTGCTCATATGCATAAGCCGTACGATAGATTGTTTCCTCATCAAAATGTTTTCCGATAATTTGTAAGCCTAGTGGAAGTCCATTATCAAAACCACATGGAATTGAAATGGCAGGAACACCAGCTAAGTTAATTGGAATTGTTAAAATGTCGTTCGCATACATCGTTAATGGATCGTGAGTATTTTGACCAATTTGGAACGCTGCTGTTGGTGCTGTAGGTCCAATGATTACATCGTAATTTTCAAACACTTTATCATAGTCTTGTTTGATTAAAGTACGTGCTTGTTGTGCTTTTTTATAGTAAGCATCATACGTACCAGCAGATAATGAATAAGTTCCTAGCATAATACGACGTTTCACTTCGTCACCAAAGCCTTGAGCACGTGTTTCTTTATAAAGCTCCATTAAGTTTTTCACGCCTTCAGCACGGAAACCGTAGCGAATTCCATCAAAACGAGAAAGGTTTGATGAAGCCTCTGATGATGAAAGAATGTAATATGCAGCTAGAGCATATTTTGAATGTGGTAGAGATACTTCATCAACAGTTGCACCTAAGCCTTTTAAAACTTCTAATGCTGCAAGGACAGATTGACGTACTTCTTCGCTTACACCTTCACCTAAAAATTCCTTCGGTACTGCAATACGTAAACCTTTAATGTCTCCGTTTAAAGATGCTACATAATTTGGTACAGGTACATCTGCAGACGTTGAATCGTTAGGGTCTACACCTGCGATTGTCTCTAAAAGAAGTGCATTATCATAGACATTTCGAGTGATTGGTCCGATTTGATCTAATGAAGATGCGAATGCAACTAAACCAAAACGAGATACGCGTCCATAAGTTGGTTTCATACCAACAACACCGCAATAAGATGCTGGTTGACGGATAGAACCACCAGTATCTGAACCTAATGAGAATGGTACTTCACCAGCTGCAACAGATGCTGCCGATGCACCTGAAGAGCCTCCTGGTACACGGTTAAGATTCCATGGATTTTTTGTTGTTTTAAATGCTGAGTTTTCATTTGATGAACCCATCGCGAATTCATCCATGTTTAATTTCCCGACTGTTACCATGCCAGCATCGCGGAGTTTCTTCACAACTGTTGCATCATAGATTGGCATAAAGCCCTTTAAGATTTTAGAAGCACAAGTTGTTTCAATACCCTCTGTTACAATGTTATCTTTAACACCGATAGGTAATCCAAATAATGGACCACGTTGCTCAGTTGGGATTGTTTCTAATTCTTGAGCACGTTGTAGTGCGTTTTCTTTATCTAAAGCTAAGAAAGCTTGTACATCTCCATCTAATTTCTCAATGCGTGAAAACGCTTCGTTCGTTAAGTCAGCGATTGTATATTCGCCGTTATGTAAACCTTCTTGTAATTCTTTTGCTGAACGTTCAAATAACGTCATGGGTTTCCCTCCTTCTTGGTAGACTCTAGTCTTCTAAGATTGGTGGCACTTTTACTTGTCCACTTTCTTGCTCTTTTACGTTTAACATCATTACATCACGATCTAAACCTTTTACAGCCACATCTTCACGCATTACATTCACGATAGGTAACACATGTGAAGTTGGTTCAACATTTGTCGTGTCTAATTCGTTAAGCTGCTCTGCAAAGTCTGTAATCTTACCAAGCTGTTCTGCAAATTTTTCTGCTTCTTCATCAGTAATTGCAAGTCGTGCTAAATGTGCAACGTGCTTTACTTCTTCTTTAGAGAGTTTTGCCATTTCTACACCTCCGAATTTAATACATGGCAATAATCAATAATAATACCATTTTTCCCAACAAAAATCACAATAATGAACAAAAATACGAAAGTTGATGTCAATGTGAACCATTTATTTGTTCTATTATTAAATATTGCATATTACCACCTAAATTATCGCCATTTTCACTAACATTTCAAACCTAATACATAACATCAGTCACTATTAATTCTAAACAAATGAAAACAGTGTGGTCTCTATATCAGACTACACTGTTTCACTGCCTTCTAACGTTATTAATAAATATGAACGAATGGTTCTTCCTCATTAGGTTCTTTAATAATTAACGCTTCAGCACCATTAATGGATGTTATGTTCACTTCAATTGTTACGTCAGTCGGTAACTGATTAAGAATGACCCCAGATAAATATTGTGTAAAACCTATTATCTCTGTTGTACCATAAAATTGAATTGGTATTTCAATTTGAAGTTTTTGTAATTCCTTATTACGATAATATCCTGAACCAATTACACTTGTATAATTAGAGAAATATTTATTAATATCTTGTTTGAAGTTTTCGAAGGCAGTATTCATTTCACGATAGTAGTCGCCTTCTTCTGATGTTGGGAAGGTTACATAGACTTCATCGATTGGTTTCCATTCCCCTAATCCATTCTGTCCACTATCCGACACACTATAGGTAAAATAAGTACCCGGAACGATTGAATTTCTCTTTTTTTGCTTAAATAAGCCAATGACGATTGGAACATTACTAAGCTCTGGTCGTGCACGTAATCGTGTAATGACCTCTTCAGCAATTTCCTTCCCTTTCTTCTCAATCTCACTAGCAGGAATAGTTTCCTCATAGTACTCTCCATATTGCTCTTTTTGATAGTAATATGTTGAGTTTAATGCTAGTCCAATTGATAAACCGCCAAGTCCTACTTTATTGTCGGCTGTTTTTGTTAAGTAGTTCTGCTCCACAATATGGGCTAAATAGATTGGTGCTTCTTTTGCACGTGTTTCTGGGTCCATTTCTGTGCCAGAAGCGTCTAAATTGGAAGGATTTAAGCCCCTTAGAGAAGGACTTTCATCTTTATTTTGATTTTCACGATAAAGCCAATTGCTAACAGTAGTTGCATCTAAATATTGGCCCTCTTGAAAATAGTAATCATTCGTATTGAATACATTTTGTGAAAGGCGCATTAAACCTGTCTCGACTTCATTTATATCGTATTTCGTATTTAAATTTGCGACAACTAATCCTCTACTTGCACTCTCTTTATAAGGAATGAGTGTTTTGTAGTAACTTTCATCCAATTGCATACTTGGAATAATAGTTGTTTCTACTTCTTCTGTTTCCTCTCGAAGAATTTCTGTGTCTTCTTTTGGTGAAGGAACACAGGCTGCTAGCATTGCTACAACAGCTATCGACGGAAGCCAGCGAAATCGGTTCATTATTTGAAACTCCTTTACTATTCTTCTAATTGCTCGATTAGGCGGGGTTCGTCCCAAACTTCAATACCAAGCTCAGCCGCTTTCGCCAACTTAGAGCCAGCATCAGTTCCTGCTATAACAAGATCAGTTTTCTTACTGACACTTCCTGTTACGATGCCACCTAATTCTTCTATTTTCGCCTTTGCTTCATTGCGTGTCAATTGCTCTAATTTTCCAGTCAAAACAATCGTTTTCCCTGCGAATGGATTTGTGCCAATTTCAACTTGCACTTTTTTCCCTTTATATGTCAAATTGACGCCAACATCTTTTAGACGAGTAATTAACTTCTTCACTTCATCTTTTGTAAAATAAGTGACAATGGAATCAGCCATCTTTTCACCAATTTCATGAATCGATTTTATATCATCCTCTTTAGCCTCCATTAATGCATCAATGGTTTCGAATTGCTCTGATAAAATTTTGGCCGCTTTTTCACCAACATGACGAATTCCTAAACCAAATAGTAATCTTTCCATAGAATTTTCTTTTGAACGCTCAATGGCATTTACTAGATTTGTGGCAGATTTTTCTCCCATCCGTTCCAGGTTTGTTAGTTGGGAAACTTCTAGATGATATAAATCAGCAACATCTTGGATTAGGTTTTCACGCAGCAATTGTTCAACCACTTTTTCACCGAGTCCATCGATGTTCATAGCATTTCTAGAAACGAAATGTTTAATTCCCTCTGCGATTTGCGCAGGGCAAGTAGGGTTTACACAACGTAGCGCTACTTCACCTTCAATTCGGACCAATTCACTTCCACAAGCAATACACTCCGTGGGCATTTCAAATGGCACTGTATTTTCTGGTCTTTGATCGATTACAACCCCAACAACTTCTGGAATGATATCGCCTGCTTTATGCACAATGACGGTATCGCCAATGCGTATATCTTTTTCACGAATTAAATCTTCGTTATGAAGGGATGCTCTACCAACTGTTGAGCCAGCAACTAAAACTGGCGCTAAGATAGCTGTTGGTGTTAACACGCCTGTACGACCTACCGTTAACTCTATATCTAATACCTTTGTTGTCACTTCTTCTGCAGGAAACTTATACGCAATTGCCCAGCGTGGACTTTTTGCTGTAAATCCTAGTTCATCTTGATGTGCATATCGGTTAACTTTTACGACGATCCCATCAATCTCGTAAGGTAAATTTGGGCGTTCTTCTGTCCATTTATTTATAAACGCTAATACTTCATCGATAGTTGCACATAATTGTCTTTCTTTATTAGAAGGGAACCCTAGTGTTTCTAAATAATCTAGCATTTCTGCATGTGTATCAATTCCGTAGCTCTCACCATCTCCACCAATGGCATAAATAAAGGTTGATAGGTTACGACTGGCAGCAATTTTTGGATCAAGCTGTCTTAGTGAACCAGCAGCTGCATTTCGAGGATTTGCAAAAGGTTCATCACCATTTTCTTCACGCAATACATTTAAATCTTGGAATGACTTCTTCGGCATGTATGCTTCACCGCGCACCTCAATCGTAACAGGTTCCTTTAAACGAAGTGGGATAGAGCGAATCGTTTTCAGATTCATCGTAATATCTTCTCCCACGGTTCCATCTCCACGTGTTGCACCCTGAATAAATATGCCATTTTCGTATTTTAAGGAAATTGCTAATCCATCAATTTTCAATTCAACAACATAATTATAATCGGAACCAATAGCCTGACGAATTTTACGGTCGAAATCCCTTAAGTCCTCTTCATTGAACGCATTTGATAAACTCATCATCGAGTAAGTATGAGTTACTTTTTTAAAACCTTCTAAAGGCTTACCCCCAATTCGTTGCGTAGGTGTGTCAGGGTAAATCCATTCAGGGTTCTCATTTTCTAACGCAATAAGTTCATGTAAAAGGCGATCATATTCCGCATCCGTAACAATTGGCTTATCTAAAACATAGTAGGCATGTCCATATTCATGAAGTAGCTTATTCAGTTCTGCAACTCGTTTTTCTTTATCGTTCATCGTATTCCTCCACCATACATTTGGCTATGTGAATTACCCTTTCGTTATAGGAGCGAATTTAGCTAATAAACGCTTCACACCTAAACTTGGGAAAGCAATATCTAACTCTAAATCGTCATTATTACCTCTGACGCTAACAACGGTACCTGTACCCCATTTTTTATGTACCGCTTTGTCACCAAGTTTCCACTCCATTTGATCTCCACCAGTTGATTGAAGGTGTGACACTTGAGACTTTGATTGTACATTTCCAATTGTTCTTCGTTCACTTTGTGCTCGGTTGTTTCGATTAGCTCCAAATGGAAGAGCCTCGGAATGTGTAAATTGGTTCGACGTTGAAATTTGTTCAATAATATCATCTGAAATTTCACGTAAAAAACGTGATGGAGGATTGAAGCTTGATCGACCGTATAACGTACGAGACTGAGCACAAGTTAAGTAAAGTCTTTGTTCTGCGCGAGTAATCCCAACGTAAGCAAGTCTTCGCTCTTCCTCCATTTCAGCAGCATCCTCTAGAGAACGAGAATGCGGGAAAATGTTTTCTTCCATTCCAATGATAAATACCACTGGGAATTCTAATCCTTTTGCGGAGTGCATTGTCATTAAGATAATACTTCCTTTTGAAGTATCATCTTTATCTAGAGCATCAATATCAGCTACTAATGCTAAGTCCGTTAAGAAAGCGATTAATGTTTTATCATCACTTCGTTCTTCAAATGCTTTCGTAACAGATAAAAATTCCTCAATGTTTTCTAAGCGACTTTCCGCTTCAATTGTTTTTTCATTTTGAAGCATTTCACGATAACCTGTTTTATCAATAACCTGCTCTACGAGTTCTGTAACGGAAAGATATTCTTGCATTTTAGTAAACCCAGCAATTAAATCATGGAATTTCTCTACCGCATTCATCGCCTTTGCCGTTAAGCCCATAAATACTACTTCATTCATCGCATCAAAAATTGAGCGATCCTGTTCAATCGCGTAGGTTGCCATTCTTTCAAAAGATGTAGCACCAATATTACGCTTTGGTTCATTGATAATACGGGCAAGCGATAAATCATCGTCATTATTTGCAATTAATCGTAAATAAGCTAATAAATCTTTTATCTCTTTTCGATCATAGAATTTCGTTCCACCAACGATTTGATAAGTCATATTTGATTTCACTAGCACTTCTTCCATCACACGAGACTGTGCATTTGTACGGTATAGAATGGCAAAATCATCGAGGGACCGATTTTCTTTTTCCATTAAATCCTTAATCGTTTTCACAACATATTGTGCTTCTTGCTGTTCATTCCCCGCTTTAAAGAGTGAAATCTTCTCTCCATCAAGATTCTCAGTGCGAAGTTTTTTAGGATATCTGCTTTCATTGTTTTCAATTACTTCATTAGCAGCTTGTAATATTCGTTTTGTAGAACGGTAATTTTGTTCAAGTAAAATGACTTTGGCATTAGGATAATCCTTTTCAAACGATAGAATATTTCCAATATCCGCACCACGCCAACGATAGATTGACTGATCTGAGTCACCTACTACACAAATATTTTTAAACTTCTCTGCTAGCATTTGAACTAGTTTGTATTGTGAATGGTTGGTATCTTGATACTCGTCTACGTGTATGTACTGGAATTTATTTTGGTAATAGTCCAATACATCCGGTACACGTTCAAATAATCGAATTGTTGTCATAATTAAATCGTCAAAATCAAGGGATTGGTTTTTGAGAAGTCGTTTTTCGTATCCTTCATAGACTTGTGCGATTACTTTCTCATAGGGGTTGTTAGGATTGCTATTTGCTTTATATTGATCTGCAGTTATACATTCGTTCTTCGCTGAGCTAATCGCATTTAAAATTGCACGAGGCTCAAATCGTTTCGAATCAATATTCAGCTGCTTTAATACATTTTTAACTACTGATAATTGATCAGAGGAGTCAAGTATCGAGAAGTTTTTTGAAATTCCAAGACGATCGATATTTCGACGTAAAATTCTTACACACATGGAGTGAAATGTAGATACCCACATGCTTTCAGATATTCCAGCACCAAGTAATGCATCAATACGATTTCTCATTTCACGTGCAGCTTTATTTGTAAATGTAATTGCTAAAATTTTCGAAGGATAAACTTCTTTTTCAACTACTAAATACGCAATTCGATGCGTTAATACTCTTGTTTTTCCTGAACCAGCACCAGCCATAATTAAAAGTGGTCCTTCTGTCGTTTTTACCGCTTCTGCTTGCTCTGGATTCATACCGTTCAGTAAGTTCTTTGATAATTGTTCCATGATGCACCACCTTATTAATTCCGTTCTGGCTACTTTCAAACGGATTTTGTACTCGTTTGTTTATGCGAATGATCAAGTACTAAACCCATAACAGTCGCCAAAGTATTACCTTGATTTAACGCTCTATACGAATCAAAATAACACAAACATTTGTTCTTAATTATACTATAATGTGACTCTTTAATCAGCTTCAAATTGAAATACTTTTTACAGCCTCAACTGTTTTTAAAGCTTGATTTAAATCTTCATATAGAATGTTCCCAACAACAATAGTATCTGCTACTTTTGCCATCTCCGCTGCTTGTTCAGGAGATTTAATGCCCCCACCATAAAATAACTTCGCTTCGTTTAAAACACTTTTAACTGAAGCAACCATTTGAGGGTCCCCATACGTTCCACTATATTCTAAATAAAATATTGGTAGCTTAAAGAAACTCTCAGCTAAACGTGCATACGCGATAACATCTTCTTCTGTTAAATCAGTTTTAGCGTTCGTTTCTTTTGCAACTTTACAATCCGGGTTTAAGACACAATAACCTTCAGCAATAAGCTCATCCCATACTAAGATATCTCCATATTCTTTAATTGCTTCATGATGTAAATCCTTCACCCATTTTGTTTCTGTACTATTTAATACTGAAGGAATTAAATAGTAATCAAATCCAGGAGTCACTGATTCAGTGTTGGAGATTTCTAAAGCAACTGGTACCGTATAGCGTCGAATACGCACTAACTTATCAATTACATTATCAATCGTTACACCGTCAGTTCCGCCTACCAAAATTACATCTGTTCCGGATTCACATATTTTTTCTAATGCTTCATCAGAAATTTCTTTTTCTGGATCTATTTTGAACACATGTCTCCAATTTTTATAATCCACTTAAATCCCACCTAACGAATTCGTTCAATCAATCTTTTTCTCGATTACAAGTATATCTTAAACTATACCAAAGCGAAAAGAAGTCGCATATGGTTGATACGAAAAGCAATTAACAATCTTACAAAATAAAACCATCTAACAGTTTCGTCACCTGTTAGATGGTCATCGTTTGTTATTATTTTGAAGCTTGGAATGGTTTCTCATCTGGATACAATCTACCGAGCATTTCGTCGTATGTATCATTTCCATAATCAAAGCAACGTCTTACACGTGAAATCGTAGCTGTTGACGCACCAGTTTCTTTTTTTATCGTTTCATACGTCTTTTTAAGACGAAGAAGATGCGCTACTTCAAACCGTTGAGCAAGGGATTGAATTTCACTTATTGTGCATAAATCATCAAAAAACTTATAACATTCTTCAAGATTTTTCAACTCAAGAACTGCTTTAAATAATTGGTCTGTTTGATGTCCTCGTATTTTTTCTATTTGCATCTCATTCATCCTTTCATTACTTTTCCGTATAGGTAACAAAAGAATCAATTCCAGGATAAGATGGAACAAAATGCACCCACGTTTTGCCAGGAACTAATTTCACTTCACTACCATTTGCTTCAATTGCTTTTAAAACACCATCACGATTTTCCCATTGTACTTCTCTCATCATCCCTTGTTGGAAAACATAAGCCTTTCCACCCTTTGTAATATTGATCTCACGACGACCTTCATTATCAATAATCGTATGATCCATCTCAAAAACTAAAATATTGGAAAGGGCAATAGGTTCGTTTGTTAGGGCATCTATTGTCTCAATATTCCCAGATTGTCTTGTAAAGGTTTTATTTACTGGGTTATAAGTATAGGTACTATTAAACTGATTATTACTGCTATAGTCTACTTCAATAGTATTTACTTGTAATCCTATATTAACATTTTCCTCTTCATCATAATAAGTATACGATACTTTTTTCTGATAGAGAAGTGAAGCACCAACTTTATCTGCCCCCATTTTTACATTTTCACCTGTAATATAGGAATTATGGGGAGCTTTACGGTCACTTGAACGCTTAAATAGAATCCCATCATATTGCATTCCATTAATATGATCAACTACTCCATTCATAAGCATCATTTGCGCTTCAGGACTGTACCCATGTGCAATATAGAAAGCATCTAATCCCGATGCGATCTCAATAAAATAGTCTCGCGCACTACGGACAGGTCCAATATTCTCTGGTAACTCTGACTGGTATAGTGCTAGGAATCTCGTAACATCGCCCTCTGCTAGCATTTCATATATAACATCAGCAGAACCTAAACCAGATTGTGGTCTTGCTTGCGGATGATTATTAATGGTTACTATTATTGGTCGCGTTGTAATTTCAGATGCCACACGCTCACCTGTAAATGGCGTAACGTATGGTAACACTACTTCTTCAACAACTTCAGTTACTTCTTCTTCTACATTTCCCTCTAATTCAGGCTCGCTTTGATCATTTGGTTGCTTTTCATTTCCACAAGCAGTTAGTATGAAAGTAGTTGCTAGTAAATAGTACAGTCCCTTTTTCCACATCATATATTATCCCCTTTAGCGCATAACAGCGGGTAACATAACCTTCTTTTTCATAACATCGAAAATGCCTCTTGGAGTTATGCGAATATACGGAAGGTGAGTTGATTGTAAGAATAATAACGTATATATCGCGTCTGTATGATGATAGCCTCGATCTTTTAAAGCCGATATTAGCGCAGTTTCTTTTTCAATTAATTCTTCTACTGTTCCATCAAATAGAGTCCCACCAATTGTTAGTGGAATGGATGCTATTACTTCATTGTTTTCAACTAAAACAATACCACCATTTAATTTTTTCATTTCGATAAAGGCTTTTTTCATATCAGTAATACTTTTACCTATTAATATGATATGTCCAGTATTAGAGTAAGAGGTTGCAAAACCTTTTACATCTGTGGCAAATCCTTTAATCATTGTATTTACTCGCCATTTTCCATTACGGTCAATTAATACTAATAAAGATTCATCCTGCTTCACAGATAGTTCGTTTGCATTAAGTTTACCATTTATACGATATGGTTTTGTAATGACATCGTTCACCATTTCAATACCTATAGGCATTGAGAATTGGAAGTCATTATCTGTTAACTCATAAGTAATATTCAATTTATCAAATTCGCTCCAATCGATTGGAGGTAATGCATTCACCTTTTCAGATTCTCTCTTTAACCAAACACCTTTAGATAAAACAGACTCAGGTGTTGGATTATATTCATCTTTTAATATATTAATAGTTGCATAGCGACCAGTTGCAATTATTCCATGTAGTTGGTCGAGATTGTAGTACCTTGCAACATTATATGAAGCCATATTAAATGCATCGATTGGAGTTACTCCTGCTTCAATTGCAAGTTTAATACATAAATCCATCACACCATCACTATGAAACCCTGGTGTCGAACCATCTGTAGTCATCATTAAATGATCAAAAATATTTAACTCTTTTTCAATGATCCCTTTTAAGATATCCGGTAAATCTGGTCTTATAGAAGAATATCTTAATGTAACAGCATATCCTTGTAAAATTCTTTTTTCTACATCTTCTACCGTCATAGATTCGTGGTCACCACTTGCACCAAACAATTTCAGCTTAGTGAGCGTTCGCTCGGAAGCACCAGGAAAATGTCCTTCGATTTTTTTCCCTTTCATTTTAGAGGATTGTATCCAGTAAAGCATTTGGTCATCTCCACTTAGTAATCGTGGCCAACCTGTTAGTTCTCCTCCAAGAATGGTATCTTTTCGCTCTAACCATTCAAATACTGATTTATTTGTAAAAATTTCATCTTCATTATCTAATTCAGTTTGAGAATCAAATCGTACCCACCAATAAAATGAAAATGGTAATTTTTTTAATTGTTCAATTATTGCAAACGCTTTCTTATTTGGAAGTGATAACATAAAGGTCATATTATCTGCAATAAATGTTGTTGTACCCGTTTGTGCTGCAAAGTCTGCAAATGAATGGGGGTTGTACAGTTGGAATGGGTGCACATGTGGTTCTATATATCCAGGAACAACCGTCTTACCATTTAGATCAATTACTTCGCTATCAGTAAGATTAAGTGGCATTTTTTCGCCAACATAAACGATACGATCTTTTTTAATCCAAATATTACCAATCAACCATTTTTTTAGCATGCTATGTAAATACCTCGCATTTTTTAAAACAATGGTAGGTGCTTCTTCACCATCAATAACAGCAACTTGTTTGCGAATGTCTTCAATTTTCCAAATGAGTTCCATCATATATTACACTCCCTTCCAATTTTTCAAAAATTTAAACTTGTTAATCACATTATATACGCACATACTAACTTTGCAAAAAAATGCGTTAAATTATTTTACGCAAACTTTGTTGTTTTTATCGTATCACAGCAAAATTTTAAATTGAAGTATTTCTATAGGAATATTTATGTTACTTCAAGAAGGGAGATGTCATTTATGGAAGAAAATATCTCAGAACGCAATGGATATATGCGTTTAATGTGCGGAGTTGCTTTGACTGCACTTGGTACAGCCCATTTAGCTCGTGATAGTAAAGGCTTAGGATTTAGTTTGATTGCAGCTGGAGCAATGAAAGTTGCAGAGGGTATTTTCTTATATTGCCCTGTAACAGCGCTTCTTAATTCAAATGTAAAAGATGCAGTCGCATCCACTTTCGATGAGTATATGGATGGTGACAGCTTAATGAAGGCTTTCAGTGAGAATTACCAAAATAACAACTCTGGACAATCAGGTTCTTCAAGCAGTAGCCAAACTGCAACGAATCCAAGCTAAATTTAGCAATGATAGGAAAAGCAAGAAGGGGAATACTCTCTTCTTGCTTTTTGTTTTTATTTAAATGTGCGCCATCCGATATCATTACGATAAAAGAAATGATCCCAATTTTCTCGGGTTAATCCATTGTATACATGTTCCTGTGCTTCTTTAAGTGTGTTAGCTTTTGTTGCAACTAATAATACACGACCACCATTACCAACAAATTGTCCATCCACTAATTTTGTTCCAGCATGGTACACTTCGTAATTGTTATTCAAGTTGTTTAAATTTGGAAGTGTATTACCCTTCTCTACATCACTTGGATATCCCTCTGCCGCTATGACTACACCTAACATGACCTCATTTGACCATTGTAAATCAAAGGATTGTTCTTCCATTAACGCTTTCATAAATAATCCAAAATCAGAAGCCATCAGCGGAAGTACTACTTGTGTTTCTGGATCTCCAAAGCGAGCATTGAATTCAATTACCTTAGGGCCTTCATTTGTTAAAATTAAGCCTGCATATAAAATACCCGTAAAGGATACTCCCTCTTCTTCCATTGCTCGTACAGTCGGTTCAACAATTTCAGTATATGCTCGAGTTACCATTTCTTGTGGTATTTGTGGTACTGGGGAGTATGCGCCCATCCCACCAGTATTCGGACCTTGATCTCCATCGTATGCACGTTTATGATCCTGTGCGATTACCATTGGATAAACCTGTCCTTTATGTACAAATGACATGAAGGAGAATTCTTCGCCTTCTAAAAATTGTTCCACAACGACTCGTGAAGAGGATTCACCAAAGCGTTGATTGCCAATCATGTCATTAATAGCATCAATTGCTTCCTGCTCTGTCATAGCAACAATAACACCTTTACCAGCAGCAAGACCATCTGCTTTTACAACAATTGGTGCGCCTTGTTCTTTTACATAGTGAATTGCTTTTTCTGCATCAGTGAAAGTTTCATAAGCAGCTGTTGGGATATTGTATTTTTTCATGATTTGTTTTGCGTAAGATTTACTACCTTCAATTTGTGCTGCTGCTTTTGTAGGACCAAAAATTACAAGACCCTCATTTTCAAAATAATCAACAATTCCTTCTGCTAAAGGCTGTTCAGGTCCGACAAAGGTTAAATCAATTTTACTTTCTTTTGCAAAGCTTGCAAGTGCTTCAAAATTAAGAGCATCGATTGGTACAAGTGTTGCACATTCACGCATGCCGTCATTGCCTGGAGCGACGAATACATTTTCAACAGACGGAGAGATGCTAAACTTTTTAGCAATAGCGTGCTCTCGACCTCCACTACCAATTACGAGGATGTTCATAGGATTGCCTCCTTTAAGGTTACTTGTGAGTTTTCTTGATTTATGTGCAAGTTTTAGAGTGTTAGTGCAGTTCGCTTTTTTCGTGCGAAATTCTTCACGTTACGTGCGGTTTTGACGTATTTACGTGCGATATCACTCATCTTACGTGCGAGTTTTAAAGCGTTATGTGCGCTTCACTTTTTTCAAACCGGGATTACCTATTCTATAAGAAACGCCCGCCTCTCCAAAGACGGGCGTTTATTCACTCTACTTAGTGTTTAAAGTGTCTTACACCTGTAAATACCATAGCAATTCCATATTCATTTGCCTTATCTATGGAATCTTGGTCTTTAATCGATCCACCTGGTTGTATGATTGCTGAAATACCTGCAGCAGCTGCAGTTTCAACTGTATCGCTCATTGGGAAGAAAGCATCAGAAGCGAGTACAGCACCTTTTGCTTTTTCTCCAGCTTGTTCTAATGCAATTTTTGCTGAACCTACACGATTCATTTGTCCTGCGCCAACGCCTAACGTCATTTGTGCATCGTTTACGACAATTGCATTTGATTTAACATGTTTTACAACAGCCCAACCAAGTTTTAATGCTTTCCACTCTTCTTCAGTTGGTTCACGATCCGTAACAACTTTAATTTCTGCATCATCAAACCCTAAAGAGTCATCTTCTTGTACTAGTAAACCACCTTCAACAGAAACCACTTTATATTTGTCTTGTTTTTCTTGTGCAAAGTTTATCGTCATTAAACGAATATTTTTCTTTTTCGTTAAAATTTCTAGCGCTTCCTCTGTAAATGAAGGAGCAATAATGATTTCAAGGAAGATTGCACTTAACTTTTCCGCAGTTGCAACATCTACTTCACGGTTTAACGCAATAATTCCTCCGAAGATTGAAGTTGGATCTGCTTCGTATGCTTTATCAAATGCCTCTTCAATATTCGTACCTGTTCCAACACCACATGGGTTCATATGTTTTACAGCTACAGCTGCAGGAAGATCAAACTCTTTAACAATTTGAAGTGCAGCGTTGCCATCTTGGATGTTATTATATGATAATTCCTTACCATGCAATTGTGTTGCATACGCTAAAGAGAAATCAGAACTTAAACGTTTTTGATAGAATGCAGCTTTTTGATGAGGATTTTCACCGTAACGTAAAGTTTGTTTTAATTCATACGTCATTGTAAGGTTCTCAGGGAAATCTTCTTCTGTAAGGTAATTTGAAATATAAGAATCATAAGCAGCAGTATGGCGGAATACTTTTGCAGCTAATTTACGGCGAGTTTCGATCGAAGTTGCACCGTTTTCTTTTAGCTCTTCTAACACATTTGAATAATCGTTTGAATCTACAATTACCGTCACATATTGATGGTTTTTTGCAGCAGAACGCAACATTGTTGGGCCACCGATATCAATATTTTCAATTGCATCGTCCCATGTTACATCAGGCTTTGAAATTGTTTCAACAAAAGGATATAAGTTTACACAAACGATTTCGATTGGTTCGATACCGTGCTCTTCCATTTGCGCTTTGTGTGAAGGGTCATCGAATTTTCCTAATAACCCACCGTGGATTAACGGATTTAATGTTTTCACGCGACCATCTAAAATTTCTGGAAATTTTGTTACCTCGTCTACTGCTGTTACAGGAACATTATTGTCCTGTAACATTTTTTTCGTACCACCAGTTGATAAAATTTCATAACCTAATGCTACTAATTCTTTTGCAAAGTCTAAAATACCATCTTTATTCGAAACACTAATAAGTGCACGTTTAATCATGTGATGAGTCCTCCATTTATATCAATTAATTACCCCTGAAACTGCTCTAACGTTTTATTACTTCCCCCGTACCTACACCTATTTAAATAACTGGTTAAGAGTTTTTGTATAAAGTTCATGTTCTACAGCATGAATTCGTGTTTCCGTTTCTTCACGATTCCCATCTACCACTTCAACTGCTGATTGCGCCAGAATGGGACCTGTATCCATTCCCTCATCAACTAGATGAACCGTTACACCTGTCACTTTTACACCGTGGTCAATTGCTTGACCAATAGCGTCTTTACCAGGGAATGAAGGTAATAACGATGGATGAATGTTAACTATTCGATTAGGATAAGCTGCCAAAAGCGTGTTACCTATTAATCTCATATATCCTGCTAAAACGATCCATTCCACTTTTTTCTCACGCAGCAGTTGCACGATTTCTTCCTCATACGCCTCTTTTGATTCGTATAATTTAGCAGTGAATGTATGAACCGGGATTCCAAAGTGAATAGCACGAGTGACTACAAATGCACTTGGTTTATCTGTGACAACAAGTTCCACCTTTGCGTCAAGTTCACCGCGCTCTATTGCTTCTTGGATAGCTTGAAAGTTACTCCCACTACCGGATGCAAAAACTGCAATTTTTGTTGTCGTCATTTACTTAAACTCCCGTCATGAGTACCGTTAAAGATGACACCTTCACCTTTCACTACTCGACCGATATTATATGCCTTTTCGCCGTATTTTTCAGCAATCTGAATTACTCTGTCTGCTTCGCTAGCTGGAACAGAAATTACATAACCAATCCCCATGTTAAAGACATTATATAGATCCTTATCAACTAGATTGCCTTTGTGTTTTAAAAACTCAAAGACACGTAATACTGGCCAAGATCCTAAATCAATTTCGGTTGCAAGTCCTTCTGGCATCATTCGTGGTAAGTTTTCATAGAACCCACCGCCTGTAACGTGAGCCATACCATGAACATCTACTTCTTTTAATATTTCAAGAACAGGCTTTGCATAGATTTTTGTAGGTGTTAGAAGTGCTTCTCCGATTGGTCCTAAATCTTCGTACCCTTCTACAACTTGATCTACTTCATATTCATTTTCTGAAAATACGATTTTACGAACTAAAGAGTAACCATTAGAGTGAACTCCACTAGAAGCTAGACCAATTAGAGTATCACCCTCAACAATTTTTTCTCCTGTTATGACATTGGACTTTTCCGTCGCACCAACAGCAAAGCCCGCTAAATCATATTCATCTTCCTCATAAAGCCCAGGCATTTCTGCTGTTTCTCCACCGATTAACGCTGCACCTGCTTGCACACAGCCATCTGCAACACCTTTTACGATTTGTTCGATTTTTGAAGGCTGTGCTTTTCCTACTGCAACATAGTCTAGGAAATATAAAGGTTCTGCTCCTTGTGCAACAATATCGTTTACGCACATTGCTACACAATCAATGCCGATGGTATCGTGTTTGTCTACCATAAATGCAAGCTTCAATTTAGTTCCTACGCCATCAGTACCTGAAATCAGAACAGGTTCTTGAAGATTTAATGAAGACAAGTCAAACATGCCGCCGAAGCCTCCAAAAGTACCCATCACACCTAATCGGTTAGTACGTTCAACGTGTGATTTCATACGTTTTACAGCTTCATAACCAGCTTCAATATTTACACCTGCTTGTTCATATGCTTTTGACATGTACTTTCTCTCCTATATAATTCATTTTCAACTTAGTTAACCTGATTCTAGACTTTAATATCCAGTTAACGAACTAGTTCCTTTTCATGTGGTAAAACTGTGTCAGGAAAAATCTCTGTTGGGTATTTTCCAGTAAAGCAGGCTAAACATAACCCACCTGTTTCATCATCAAACGGACGACCAACTGCTTCGACCAATCCCTCTGGTGATAAAAAGGTTAGTGAATCTGCACAAATTTCGTTACAAATTTCATTGATTGATCTTCCTGTAGCAATTAATTCTTCGTCAGAAGAAATATCTATTCCATAGAAGCATGGATTTGCAATAGGAGGTGATGATATGACTACATGTACTTCACTTGCTCCAGCTTCTTTTAACATTTTTACGATTCGACGTGATGTAGTACCGCGCACAATGGAATCATCCACCATAACAACACGTTTACCTTTCACCACTTGTACCACTGGAGAAAGCTTCATTTTCACACCGCGCTCACGTAATTCCTGAGTAGGTTGAATGAATGTACGACCTGTGTATCGGTTTTTAATTAACCCTAACTCGTAAGGAATACCACTTTCTTCCGCAAAACCAATGGCAGCAGATATAGAAGAGTCTGGAACACCAGTTACCACGTCTGCATCAATATGGCCAATTTCTTTTGCTAATTGTTTTCCCATACGTTTACGTGCCATGTGAATATTAATTTGGTCAATATTTGAATCAGGTCGTGCAAAATAGATATATTCCATTGCGCACATTGAACGTTTTTCCATTTCCGCGAAACGATCTTCAACAATGCCATTATCTGAAATGATTAATAGTTCACCAGGTTCAACGTCTCGTATAAATTCTGCACCGATTAAGTCAAAGGCATTTGTTTCTGATGCAACTACCCAGGAATCGCCTAACTTTCCGAGAGAAAGTGGACGTAACCCATTTCGATCACGGGCAACTATCATACGATCTTTAGAAAGAATTAATATGGAAAAAGCACCTTTTAATAAGGACAATGCTTCTTTTACTTGTTCAAGAAAACGTGGTTTTTTACTTTTTTTGATTAAGTGAACTACTACTTCTGTATCGGAAGTGGAGTGAAAAATACTACCTGAACGTTCAAGATGCCCCTTTAAATGGTTGGCATTGACTAAGTTCCCGTTGTGTGCGATGGCTAGTGTGCCAGTAGAGGAACGGAACAATAACGGTTGTACGTTATCAATACCGCCCCCACCAGCAGTCGCATAGCGAACATGAGCAATAGCAGCATTACCTTTCGCATTTTTTAGCTTTTCTTCATTAAATACTTCGTTAACGAGACCTTCACCTTTTACTGCTTTAACGAATTCGCCATCCGTTGCAACGATTCCAGCACCTTCTTGACCGCGGTGTTGGAGTGCATGTAAGCCATAGTAGCTTAAATGGGCAGCATCTTCATGTCCCCAAATCCCAAAAACACCACATTCTTCGTTTAAGCCTCTGATTTCACCAAGCATGGGATTGCTCCTTTCCAAGCAGAACGGAATTCCTCCACTGTTCCTTCAACTAAAACGCCATTTTCACCATTAATTGTTATATATTCATCGTCTGTTACGAAACCGATCTTCTTAGCTTCCGGTACAACATTTTCAAATGCAGCTGCATCTTCTTCTTTTACTGTTACGATAAAGCGAGATTGGGATTCACTGAATAACGCAGTAACATTTGATCCTTCAAGAGTTACAAATAACCCTAACTCTTTAGCAGCGAAGGTCTTTTCTGCTAATGCTACAGCTACCCCACCTTCTGATACGTCATGAGCTGATTGAACGAGCCCTTTTCTAATAGCAGTTAAAATAACTTGTTGACGCTTAGCTTCTATTTCAAGGTCAATACTTGGTGCTTTACCAAATATTTTTCCATATACTAATTTTTGTAGCTCAGATCCACCAAATTCAGTTTTTGTATCACCAATTAAATAAACAAGGTCACCCGCTTGTTTTACTACTTGTGTTGTCGCATGTGATAAGTCCTTCACTAACCCAACCATCCCAATTGTTGGTGTTGGATAAACAGCTTCACCAGAACGTTCATTATAAAGTGATACATTTCCTCCGATTACTGGAGCGTTTAACGCCGTACAAGCTGCTGAGATACCATCAGCACTTTTTTCAATTTGCCAGAAAATCTCTGGTTTTTCTGGGTTCCCAAAGTTTAAACAGTCGGTAATTGCAAGAGGTTCACCACCTGACACAACTATGTTACGAGCCGCTTCAGCAACAGCGATTTTGCCACCTGTTTCAGGATCTAGATAAATGTATCGAGAATTACAATCTGTAGTCATTGCAAGACCTTTGTTTGTACCGCGCACTCGTAAGATTGCCGCATCAGATCCAGGTGCAACCACTGTATTTGTACGTACCTGGTAATCATATTGATCGTACACCCATTCTTTAGAAGCTACTGTTGGTGCTTTTAAAAGACCTAATAATGTCTCTTTAAAATCTGTAATCTCTGGCTCTAAATCTTCCATCGCTTGGAATTGTGCATAGTAAGTCGGTTCTTGAGAAGGCTTATGATACACAGGTGCATCTTCTGCTAACGCATCTGCAGGAACTTCTGCCACAACTTCTCCTTTATGGACTAAGCGAAGCATTTTATCATCTGTTACGCGTCCAATCGACACAGCATCTAGGCCGTATTTATCAAAAATGGCTTTAATTTCATCTTCTCTACCTTTTTTGACAACAAGCAACATACGCTCTTGAGATTCAGATAACATCATTTCGTAAGCAGTCATACCAGTTTCACGTTGAGGGACTAGATCTAAGTTCATTTCAACACCTGAACCTGCTTTTGAAGCCATTTCAGCTGAAGAAGATGTTAGACCTGCAGCACCCATATCTTGAATCCCAACAAGGGCATCTGATTTCACTACTTCTAAACAAGCTTCAAGTAATAGTTTTTCCATGAATGGATCCCCAACTTGAACAGCAGGACGCTTTTCTTCAGAAGCTTCTGAAAGTTCTTCCGATGCGAAGGTTGCTCCGTGGATACCGTCACGTCCAGTTTTAGCACCAACGTACATCACTGTGTTACCAACACCAGCTGCAATACCACGTTGAATATCTTTGTGGTCGATTAAACCAACACACATTGCATTCACTAATGGGTTCCCCTCATAACAAGGATCGAATTGGATTTCGCCACCAACAGTTGGAATGCCTATACAGTTTCCATATCCTGCAATACCAGCTACAACCTCTTCAAATAAATATTTTCCGCGCTCAGATTGTAGTTCACCAAAGCGCAATGAATTTAACATAGCGATAGGACGAGCTCCCATGGAGAATACGTCGCGAATAATACCACCTACACCAGTAGCAGCCCCTTGATAAGGTTCAATTGCTGAAGGGTGATTATGTGATTCCATTTTAAAAACAACCGCTTGTTCATCACCAATATCAACAATTCCCGCACCTTCACCAGGACCTTGTAGAACTTGTCGACCTTTAGTAGGGAATTTACGTAAAACGGGTTTTGAGTTTTTATAAGAACAGTGTTCAGACCACATAACAGAGAAGAGTCCTGTTTCAGTCCAGTTCGGAATGCGACCTAAAATATTGCATGCTAGTTCAAACTCTTCATCTGACATCCCCATCCCAGCATAGAGCTTTTGTTCTTTAATTTGCTCTGCTGTTGGTTCTAGATTAATTGCTGACATGTGATTCCCTCCACTGTTTTACAATAGATTTAAATAAAGCAAGACCATCGCTACTACCAAGTAAATCATTAGCAGCACGTTCTGGGTGTGGCATCATACCAAGCACATTTCCGCGTTCGTTAATAATGCCTGCAATATCTTCTAAACTACCATTTGGATTTTCACCTGAATATGTAAATACGATTTGATTGTTCTCTTTTAGTTTTGCTAGAGTTTCCTCATCACAGAAGTAGTTTCCTTCTCCGTGTGCAATCGGAATATTAATGATTTGGCCTTGTTCATACTGGTTTGTAAATAAAGTACTATTATTCTCTACTTTAAGTTGAACAGTACGGCACATAAATTTTAGGTTTTTATTACGTAGTAATGCACCAGGAAGTAACCCAGCTTCCGTTAAGATTTGAAATCCATTACAAACTCCTAATACCGGTTTACCTTCTGCAGCTGCTTTTTTTACCTCTGCCATAACGTTTGATTGACTTGCCATTGCACCACATCGTAAATAATCACCATATGAGAATCCACCAGGAACTAAAATACCGTCGAATTTACTTAAGTCTGTTGCAGTGTGCCATACATATTCTACTTCTTCACCTAGTTCATCCTTAATTGCATGGTACATGTCGATATCACAATTTGACCCAGGGAAAACAAGAACTGCGAATTTCATAATTAGTTTTCCTCCTCAACTTCAAAGCGGTAATCTTCAATAACTGTATTAGCAAGGAGCTTTTCGCACATTTCTTTCACTAAATCATCTATAGAACAAGTTGTTTCACCAATTGTTACTTCTAAGTACTTACCGATACGTACATCTGATACTTCGTTATAGCCCATTTTAGCTAACGAGCCTTGAACTGCAGAACCTTGTGGATCTAGTACACTTTCACGTAATGTCACGTAAATTTTAACTTTAGTCATTTCTATTTTCCTCCAAGTCTAGCAAGAATAATTTCATATACTTCTGTTAAACTACCTAAGTCACGACGAAATACGTCTTTATCAAGCTTTTGTTTTGTTTCTGCATCCCAAAGTCGGCAAGTATCAGGTGATATTTCATCAGCTAACAATACATTGCCATTTTGATCACGGCCAAATTCTAGTTTGAAATCTACTAAAATGACACCTACTTCTTTAAAAATAGGTTCAAGAACACTATTAACCTGTAAACCTAGTTTATATAATGTTTCTACTTCTTCTTTAGTAGCAATTCCTAATATATCGATATGATCATTGTTAATGAATGGATCACCAAGCGCATCATCTTTATAGTAGAATTCAACGATTGTACGTTTTAATGGAGTTCCTTCTTCAACTCCAAGTCGTTTCGCAAGACTCCCTGCCGCAATGTTACGAATTACGACTTCAATCGGAATAATGTCAACTTTTCGCACTAATTGCTCATGGTCAGAAATTCTTTCTACAAAATGTGAGTCAATTCCGTGTTCTTTTAATTTTCCGAAAATTAGAGTCGAAATTTGGTTATTTAAAACACCCTTACCTTCAATTTCAGCTTTCTTTTCACCATTAAAAGCAGTTGCGCTATTTTTGTATTCAACAAATAAAATATCATCCTGCTCAGTTTGGTATAGACGTTTTGCTTTACCTTCATATAAAAGTTGACCTTTATTCATGTCTGTTGCCTCCAATTAGTTGCAGAGGGCTTTTTGCCCCCTGCATATTTGAAATCAATTAATTATTTAATCCTAGACGGTCAAAGATCATATCAACATTTTTAATGTGATAGTTGTAATCGAAGCAGTCAGCAATTTCTTCTTTAGTTAATAAAGAAGTAATTTTCTCATTCGCTTCTACTAATGGACGGAATTGAATTTGTTCATCCCAAGCGCGTGCAGTTAATGGTTGAACTGTATCGTATGCTTCTTCACGGACTAATCCTTTATCGATTAAAGCTAGTAGAATGCGTTGAGAGTAGATTAAACCAAACGTACGGTCCATGTTACGTTTCATGTTTTCTGGGAAAACAGTTAAGTTTTTCACGATATTACCGAAACGATTTAACATATAATTTAACGCAATTGTTGCATCTGGTAATATTACTCGTTCTGCTGATGAGTGAGAGATATCACGTTCGTGCCATAGTGATACGTTTTCATATGCTGTCAGCATGTATCCACGAATTAAGCGCGCCATCCCCGTCATGTTTTCAGAACCAATTGGGTTACGTTTGTGAGGCATTGCTGATGAACCTTTTTGTCCTTTTGCAAATGCTTCTTCCACTTCACGAGTTTCTGATTTTTGAAGACCGCGAATTTCTGTTGCAAATTTCTCAATAGATGTAGCGATTAAAGCTAAAGTTGACATGTACTGAGCGTGACGATCACGTTGTAAAGTTTGAGTTGAAATTGGTGCTGGTGTTAGCCCTAATTTTTCACAAACAAATTGTTCTACGAAAGGATCAATGTTTGCATAAGTACCTACAGCACCAGAAATTTTACCTGCTTCAATCACTTGTGCAGCATTATCAAATCGTTCTAAATTACGTTTCATCTCTTCGAGCCATAGAGCAAGTTTTAAACCGAATGTTGTCGGTTCAGCATGAACACCATGTGTACGACCCATCATGACAGTGTATTTATGTTCTTTTGCTTTTTCAGTAAGGATGTCGATAAAATTCACAAGATCTTTACGAATAATTGTGTTTGCTTGTTTGATTAAATAAGATAATGCTGTATCGACAACATCTGTAGAAGTTAAACCGTAATGTACCCATTTACGTTCTTCACCTAACGTTTCAGATACTGCACGAGTAAATGCAACGACATCATGACGAGTTTCTTGCTCAATTTCGTAAATACGATTTATATCAAATGAAGCATTTTGTCGAAGTAGTGCTACATCTTCTTTTGGAATAGCGCCAAGTTCAGCCCAAGCTTCACATGCTAAAATTTCAACCTCTAACCATGCTTTAAATTTGTTTTCTTCTGTCCAGATTGCGCCCATTTCTGGACGTGTGTAACGTTCAATCATATTTCTTCTCCTTTTATTCCGACCAAATGCCAGATTTTTCGATTTTGTCTAATGTTTCTTCAACATCATCCGTCATTATTGTAACATGACCCATCTTTCGATTCAGTTTAGCTTCAGTTTTTCCATATAAATGTACTGACCAGTCAGGAAATTTTGAAATAGAATTCGTTAATGGAACAACATGTTGACCAAGAACATTGACCATTATCGATGGAGCCCATAACTTTGGCTTCCGTAAAGGCCATCCACAAACAGCTCGAATATGTTGACCAAACTGTGAGATATTGCACCCTTCAATTGAATAATGGCCAGAATTATGTGGTCTAGGTGCTAATTCATTGATGATGATTTCTCCATCTTCCAAAACAAACATTTCAACAGCTAAAGTGCCAATTAGTTGTAGGTGATCCGCAATTTTCACTGCTGCTTCTTCAGCTTTTCTTAATGTTTCGTTTGAAATACGTGCTGGTACAATTGTTTCATGTAAAATATGATTTACATGAACGTTTTCACCTACCGGAAGACAATAAGTTTGACCATATCCGTTACGTTGAACAATCACCGAGATTTCCATATTAAATGGTACAAAGCTTTCGACAACACATTGAGAATGACCTATTAAACTCTTAGCAGATGGTAAGTCTTCTTTAGAATTTAGTCTTTGTTGCCCTTTGCCATCATAACCACCACGAGCTGTTTTCAATATACAAGGATAACCGATTTTGTCGATATTTCTTTCTAAATCCTCATATGTATCTACTACGATATAAGGCGCCACAGGACATCCTGCTTTTACAATCGCATCTTTTTCCGTTACACGATTTTGTGTGATCCGTACAAGTTCTGCACCTTGAGGCACATAAGCGATTTCAGATAGCCTCTTTAATCCTTCATAATCTATATTTTCAAATTCATATGTAATCACATCACTAACGGATGCTAACTCCTCTAATGCCGCCTCATCATCATAAGGTGCCATTATTCGAATATCTGCAACTTGACCACAAGGTGAATCCATTGTTGGTTCTAGCACTGCAATTTTTAATCCTGCTTCTTTAGCTGATAAAGCCATCATACGTCCCAACTGGCCACCGCCAATAATTCCAATCGTTTGACCAGGGTAAATCAGTTTTGTCACAATAAGTCACCTGAACTTTCTAATACGATTTGCTTTAACGATTCACGTCTTGACTCTAGCTTTCTTGCTAATTCAGGATCTGTTATTGATAGAATTTGTGCAGCAAGTAACCCTGCATTTGTAGCACCTGCCTTGCCTATTGCAACAGTAGCAACTGGTACACCGCCGGGCATTTGAACGATGGATAATAAAGAATCTAAACCATTTAATGCTCTTGACTGCACTGGAACACCAATAACAGGTAATGTTGTTTTAGCAGCTACCATACCTGGTAAATGAGCAGCTCCCCCAGCTCCTGCAATGATGATTTGAATTCCACGGGAACGCGCATTTTCAGCATAATCAAACATTAAATCTGGCGTGCGGTGAGCTGATACAACTTTCTTTTCATATGGCACTTGTAATTCTTCTAAAATATCACATGCATGTTTCATGGTTTCCCAATCACTTGAACTACCCATGATCACACCAATTTTCGGATTCATAATTTCGCTCCTTTATTAATACGTAAAAAAACAGAAAAGTCCTCAAATAATCTACCATCTATACGTTAGAAAGCAGATTACTTGAGGACATTACCAAGTAGTAGGAATTGGTAAATTTGCCTTTCGACAATTTTAACAATTCCACAACTATGTCTTTAAGTATGCTTTCCCGCATAGTCCGGTATTTACGGTACCGGGTAGAGACACTAGAGCCCTATTCTCTAGCATATATGAGGGAATTTATTTAATTTGTTTATACATCGTTTTGTTTGCTATTTCATTTTAACAAGGTGCAAACAGAAAATCAATGAAAAAATGCGAACGATAAATTTTCAGATAATAGAAACGTTCGGATTTTAGCCAAATTCAACTACAACTCATCCATTTTTATACCTTTAAATTGAATTTTTTGGCGTAGGTATGTTGGTTCACCATTCACAATGTGAAAAACAGGCTCTTCTTTCCTTCCCATCGGCATATATCCTTCCTTATGCATACGTTCTAGACATTGTTCAATTGTTTCGTTTTCTTCTACTTCAAACCAAATTTGTTTTTTCGACATTCTTCTATTCCTTTCAACATGTATGATTACTATAACATAATCATGTAATAAATTTGATTAAAGCTTTCTATTCCGATTGAACCCATTAGATTAAATATTGCCTAAAGAAATGCTCTTGATGTACTAATAAATATCACGGCAATAAATAAAAACTCATTTTAAATTCATCTTCCACTAATTTCTACACAGGAAGATCACAAATGAAACAAGTATTTAAAAACGATAGATTAAACTTTTTTCTTGTATATTGAATAATGCATTCGAATATATATTAACAAGAGTCTATTAATAGAAGAGGGTGTAGATGATCAAAAAACTAGGGACGATTTTAGGAATTGTTTCAGGTTTAACTAGTATTATCTTATGGGTCATTTTTGTATTTAGTAATCCTTATGCAGCACCTAGTAATGGCCCAATGATGGTCACATTCTTTATGTTATTCCTACCAGCTTGTTTAGTTCTTTATGCTTCATTAAAATCAAAACTCGTTTTATTATTGATTGCTTGTATTTGGTCATTACCTGTTAGTTTATATGTGTACTTCACTCCCGGAATTTTTTCCTGGTTTGGAATCACAAGTTTAGCCTACTTATTTAGTTTTGTATTAAGCTTTGTTACTCAAAAAATAATTGAAATAAAGAATATTAGACAAAACTATTTAACTAATTCAAACACCGACTAGAGTTTAATGACGGTGTTTTTTATCGTTATGGATTAAATATGTATAAGTGATATTGTCAAAAACATTAAAGAGGGATTTGGAATCATTTATCTAATACTATTAATAAGAGTGGGTACAAAACAAACTTATTAATGGAGGTGTAATATTTATGGATAATCAAACAATTATAGATATATGTAATAACTACTATATTACCCCAAAGAAAATTGAGATCCTCCGAAATAATGAGCGTTACTTGGCAAAAATTGAAACAGCACATACATATTATTTAAAAGGTGAACGTGCCGATAAAACTTATTGGGAAGCATGTTGTACATTTGCAAATCTGCTCCATGAACAAGGATTTAATGTAACTAAATATATGCAAACCATTGACGGAGTATATGTCATACAACATGAGGATATAGTATTTACATTAGAACAAGCATTACCTGGAAACCCTATTAACATCATTACAGATAAAGAGATTTCCGAAATTGGAAGATTATTAGGCATACAACATCGTCTATCTATGAAAATCCCTAACTTATTTACTAATGCAACTTCATGGAGCATGTTTGGAGGAAATAAAACAGATGCTTTAGGTGATTATGATGAAAACGAATTAAGCTTCATAGAATTTCACAAGCATTTTAACACACACCCCCTATTTTCACAGATAGAATCACATTATCAAAAGTATCGTTATAATTTAGAACAAGTATGGACAAGATTACCCCAAGGTGCAGTTCAAGGAGATTTTTGCTATTACAATATGGTAAAACTTCCAGACGATGCACTAGCAATATATGACTTTAATATTGCAGGAAATGAAGTGTATTTAAATGAGTGCATTGCTGTTGGAGTATACCATGCTTGGCATGCACCATATAAGGGAGAATTAAAAGAACAAGAACGTTTTCAATTGTATATGGAGGCTTATTTAAAAGAGCGGCCATTAGAATACTTAGAACAAATCTATGTAAACCAACTAAAATCTATAATTCGAGCATTTCGATATGATCGCGTTGAACTTGGAATTGCATTAAATAATGAATTAATGAAAGATTTATTTATGAAGGAAACTTTAAGGATTCTAGAAGAGGCAGTTTGAACATGGGGCTAGTCCCAATAGAATGCGAATTAATCGTCTTTCTCTCACAGGGATGCCCCATCCACCATCGACGCTACCTCGAAACTCCATGACCGGCGGATTTCTGCGTCACCTTCGTCGCTGCGGTACTCATGTACATAGTACATTCCGTTCCTCACTCCTTGGTTCCTTGAACTCCTTGGTCCTCCCACTTCTCGAATCTTTGCTTATTTACTAATTACTTTGTAAATAGTTAATACTTCTCAACCCGCGCCGATTGAACCTTCGGTTCTTTTAGTAGTTGGGGCTTTTAAACATAAAAAACACCACTAACATTAGCGGTGTCATTTTGCGAAGCGACGTCCTACTCTCACAGGGGGAAGCCCCCAACTACCATCGGCGCTAAAGAGCTTAACTTCCGTGTTCGGTATGGGAACGGGTGTGACCTC
>DATMFE010000299.1:0-8742 GCA_035556295.1 Ureibacillus sp. | reverse complement strand
ACTCATTCTTAATCACCTCATAGTTAGGATAGGATATTCCGAAACAATGTGATATTACATGAATATCATTTAAAAGTATTTGATTATATCAAAGAAAAAATACATTCTTGAATTAAAGTTTATTTTGCTTATCTTTGGAGTCATCCAATCGGGTGACAAGTTGGATTAGGAAAATTCATTGCAGATTTTAAATAAATTTGGTAGACGAATGTTACAAGTGGAAGGTGTTCCAGAAGTATATTCTCCTGCACATCCAGCACGAGATAAAAGTGAGGAAGTAAAAAATGTACAATGTATATGCGTGGTAGTGAAAACGAAACTTAAAATAGCCCGGGGACAGGAACTTTAATTAGGAACATTTCAATGTAGTAACGGAAAAAGCCCAATTTCTTAACATTAAATTGAGAAATTGGGCTTTTAATATTGGAATTTTCTTAACGTTGAAAATCCACATTTCGTATATTTAGATACCATTTTTGTAAGTTGGTTTTTGAAAATAGATTTTTTCTTCCTTTAAGTTTACAACCATTACAACGTATAAATACATTGATAAACATGAGAAACTGTGGTAAATTTATATAGATACACCAATTATTTATTTTTTTATAAAATATCCCTATTTTAATTATACAACATAAAATCCTTTTCAGTCAACCCCTATTTTTATTTTTTTAAAGGAGTGTTTGATATGAACATGGAACTTCGTCAGGAGCAAGAACGAGCGAATAGTGTAATGGAGACAATAGGTATTTTGCAAAGCGAGAGGAGAAAGAATTTGAAAAATTACAATGAAGCGACTCAAAACGGAGGGACATTTGGGAGCAGGGGCAACTTTTTGTTGGTTATGATTATGATTCTAGGTGTGTTTGTTGCCATTTTGAATGAAAAGCTGCTTAACGTAGCATTGCCGAAAATTATGAATGACTTCGGAATCTTGCCGAGTACCGCGCAATGGTTGACTACTGGATATTTACTAGTTATTGGTGTGCTTATACCAGTCACTGCTTATTTAATTCAGCGGTTCACGACAAGAAGTTTGTTCCTTGGAGCTATGGGCTTGTTTACGGTGGGGACATTTGTAGCGGCTATCGCACCAGGGATTGAAGTGCTTTTGATTGGAAGGCTGCTTCAAGCGGCGGGTACCGGGCTACTTTTTCCTTTACTAACCAATGTGGTATTCTCCATCGTTCCTATTGAAAAAAGGGGTTCGGCAATGGGGACAATTGGAATTGTCATTACTTTTGCTCCAGCGATTGGACCTACTCTATCAGGCATTATTGTAGAGCATTTCAGTTGGAGGGTTCTCTTTTACGGCGTTCTGCCAATTGCACTGTTTGTTATTATATTTGCATATGTAATGCTCCAAAATGTGACGGAGACGACTAAGCCAAAGATTGATCCGATATCGCTTCTACTTTCAACCTTAGGCTTTGGGGGAATTGTGTATGGATTCAGCAGTTCTGGTGAAGGTCATGGGGGTTGGTCGAGTAATGAAGTCCTAGTTCCAATTGCAATTGGCGTTGTTTCTTTAATCTTGTTTACTTGGAGGCAATTGACGATTTCACAACCATTGCTAGATTTAAGAACATTTAAGTACAACATTTTTAGGATGTCGACGCTGATTATGATGATTGTCATGATGGCGATGTTTTCAGCGATGATGTTGTTGCCGATTTTTCTTCAGAATGCGTTAGGGTATAGTCCGTTGGAGGCAGGTTTAATCATGTTGCCAGGCGGTATTGTTATGGGGATAATGTCACCAATTACAGGTCGGTTATTTGATAAATTTGGTGCGAAGTGGCTTGCACTTATCGGATTGGGGTTGGTAGCAAATACGCTGTGGCAATTTGCTTTTATCACATTGTCAACACCCTACAGCACGATTATGATTTTTAATACGCTATTAATGTTGGGGATTTCAATGGTCATGATGCCAGTCATGACCAACGCTTTGAACGAATTGCCACCTCCATTATATCCACACGGTACGGCTATTATTAGTACTCTCCAGCAGGTGGCTGGCGCTGTCGGGACAGCATTACTTGTATCAATCATGACCAATAGTTCTACTCGTTTTATGGAAAAAACGGTGATTAAGGAACCGGAGTCTACATTACAAATCTTAGCGATCATTGCTGGAATGAAAAGCGCATTCTTGCTTGCATTCGTACTAGTAGTCATCGCCTGGATCGTTTCATTATTTATAAAACGGTCTGTTCCACAAGAAGAGAAATTGAAAATAAAGCAGGGTGCTGCGAACTGACAGAGAGTTAACTCATCGTCAAGAGTAAGTTGTGTTAGGTATTCTAGAAAAGGGCGCATTTCCGGAATAGGAAAAGCGTCCTTTTTGCATGAAAGGGCTGGAATTGTTGAGGGGGGAAGAAGTTAAGTTGAACGAGTTGTAAATTGAATAGTTTAAGGTTATAAGCGTTTCTTCAAAGGCTTTTACAATAAGCTATTGATATAAAGTCAGAAAATGATTTAACGGTCTGAGGTGAAAAACTGAATGGTTGTAAAATATGGAACCTTCCACAATGAAATTCGTAATAGTATAAAGAAAGGATGATTTCTAGTAAATGCTTTCATATTACCGGGCTACTTTTTTTATTTTCTGTAGCTACAACAGCAGCGGATTAAAAGCTGTTAAAATGTATTCTAATAGGAATGGGGGGATTAGATGGCATGGTTAATCCTGCTTGCAGTTGTTATTGGATTTATTTTATTTTTACGTAAAAAACGCTCGTTTAAATTTGGTTTATCTCCAAAATCAGTAGAGATAAAACCAATTAAAGGGTTAAAAAAATTAAGTAATAACTTGGAGCAGTCCCTTAGTAAAAGTTATATGGAAAACGTAGAAGTGAGGGTAAGGAGAGAGCATAAGTTAAAAGAAAATGAGTATAAGTGGCGTTTACTAGATTTAAAACGTTATTTTATTTTGACTTCTCTTTTAAAAGAGTCTCCAATGTTTAGCGAAAAAGTCGATGAACTGTGGCATCAGATGCTTATGTTCACCCGTGAGTATGATGATTTTTCCAAGAAATATCTAGGGACGATTCTTCATCACAGTCCGAATGTAAATGTACTGCCCGATCCTGATTTGCGGGGATTTTTTGATTGGGTGTACGCTGAGCTTTTTTTTATAAGAAAAGAGAATATCCATCTTTATAAGGGATTTTTCAGGCACCCTGTACATCCAATTGTCATTGAGGAGTTTAAAAATTTACCAGAAAATGAACTTATAGATATGTATTTTAAGAGGGATAACCAATATAGTACGACTGTACTCTCGCTTATCTCTTCCATGAAAAAAACCGCAGCTCAGATAAAGGATTATGAAAAAAGTGTCATACAAGAAAAAATGAACAAAAGCAAAAGGGAGCAAAACTATAACACAATGCTTGTTCCTTTCTTATGTGTTTCTTATTTTCATTATGATGAATTTTCAAGTTACATGAACATGAGCAGCGGCAGTTCATCAAGCTGCACATGTTGCGGGTCGTCCAGCTCCTGTAGTTCTTCTTGCTCGTCCGATAGTTCCTGCTCTAGCTGCGGTGGGGGTGGAGATTAATAGATTTCTTTAGGATTTTAACTTCTTTATAAAGTATTTAAAAGTTTGTAAAGGAATGTACTTAAGCTAACGGTGCATTTAGTGTAATAAAGGGTGAAAGCGTTATAATTAAGGATTCATCCTTATTCAGCTTTTGCTATTTTCGTTCGAAAAAATTAAATGAAGAGAATCGCTGCTTGGATACTCACTAAGAGGCATAATATTAAAGAAAATGATAATTGTTTTATAAATGGCATAATCATATAATTGTGTGAAAAAGGATGCGTATCATGCCAATTAATTCTTTTGAAAACTATCCGATGAGCTGGAAACCATCGATTGATAAAACCGAAAAGCCTATTTATCAAGCAATCGCAGGGCAATTGGAACAGGATATATTAAACGGAGTTTTATTACCTGGAACAAAACTTCCTCCACAGAGAGAACTGGCTGATTATTTGGATTTAAATGTAAGTACCATTTCAAAAGCTTTTAAAGTTTGTGAGTTAAAGGGCTTGCTAAGTGCATCTGTTGGAAGTGGCACATTTGTATCGTATGATGCGTTGTCGAATGCGTATTTACTTGAAGATTCAAAGCCGAAGCATTTAATTGAAATGGGAGCAACACTACCAGATAATGCTTCGTACGAGCCACTGCTGATCCAACTAAAAAGCATGGTGCAAGAGACAGATTATGAAAAATGGTTTGGTTATGGCCGAGCAGGCGAAAGCCTTTGGCAAAAGGATGCAGCTGTAAAGCTAATCCGAAGAGGTGGGTTTGAAACAACCGTTGACCACATTTTATTTGCAAATGGGGGTCAAAATGCGATTGCTGCTACATTGGCAAGTCTTTGTAAGCCTGGAGATCGCATTGGTGTTGACCATCATACATATCCTGGCTTAAAAACTGTTGCAGCAATGCTTAGTGTGCAAATAGTACCGATAAAATCAGAGAACTATGAAATGAGTCCAACGTCTTTTGAATATGCGTGTAAAAATGAAAATATTAAAGGTATTTACTTGATTCCAGATTATCATAATCCAACAGCTTCCTTTATGTCGGTCGAAAATCGAAAAAGGATTGCAGCAATTGCCAAAAAGTATAATCAGTTCATTATTGAAGATGGCTCGTACCATCTCCTTAACCAAAAACCACTTTCAGCAGTTGCATCATTTGCCCCAGAACAGGTTATCTATATTGCAAGCTTATCTAAATCATTAGCACCGGGGTTACGACTAGCCTATGTAGCAGTACCTAGTCAATTTAAGGAGCCGATTTCAAAGGCACTTTATAATTTAAATATAACCGTTTCCCCGCTATTAGCAGAACTTACAGCACGTACGATTGTATCGAATCAATTTGAAGTCTTAATTGAAGGTCATCGGGAACAAACCATTCGCAGAAACCAAATCGTAAATCGATATTTTGCAGACTATACGTGTTTAGGTGTTGAAACAGGTATCTTTCGTTGGTTGTTATTACCAGGCGAGATTACAGGTGCTAAATTTGAAACGTTAGCTGCCGGGCAGGGAGTACAAGTGTATGCGGCTGAACGTTTTGTAGTTGGAAATAGTTGTCCAGAAAGGGCTGTAAGGGTTTCTGTCTGTGCACCTAAAACACTCGAAGAGCTTGAGCAGGGATTGATTATCCTTAGACGTTTGCTAAACGATCTTACCTAATATTGTTTGCCATACAATTATAATATTGTATGGTCTTTTTTGTGCGTGTTATGATGATTCAAATCTAGTTGGAGGTTTATAGAAAGGGAGGTTGGATTACGTTGCACAAAGATAGTGTAAAAGCGTTAGACGTCCAAACAGCTTCGTTACAAAGCTACATTCATTCTTCAGAAAAACAAAAAGCGTTATACAAGCGCACATTATTCGTTGTAAGTATTTCTCAAATTTTTGGTGGTGCAGGGTTAGCGGCAGGAGTTACTGTGGGGGCACTTCTTGCACAGCAAATGCTCGGTACGGATGCGTTTGCTGGACTTCCTTCAGCTCTACTTACTTTAGGGTCAGCGGGAGCAGCCTTATTTGTTGGGAGACTTTCGCAAGCGTTTGGACGTCGTACAGGTTTGACAACCGGTTTTATGATTGGGGGACTTGGAGCAATAGGAGTCATAATTGCAGCAATAATAAATAGTATTTTCTTGTTATTCACTTCCCTGCTTGTTTATGGTGCAGGGACAGCAACAAATTTACAAGCTCGTTATGCAGGTACAGACTTAGCGAATAGTAAACAGCGAGCGACTGCTATTAGTATTACAATGGTTTTTACAACATTTGGCGCAGTTGCAGGACCAAATTTAGTGAATGTGATGGGGAATTTCGCTCTTTCTATTGGTGTTCCATCACTTGCTGGTCCTTTCATTTTAGCGGCAGCGGCATATATCCTAGCGGGTGTTGTGCTTTTCATCATGCTTCGTCCAGATCCATTAGTTATAGCAAGAACGATAGAAGCGACCAACCAAGAGCCTAGTGATAAAGGACATTTGACAACAACTGAACATGCAGAAAACAAAAGAGGCATAATCGTTGGTGCGACCATTATGGTTCTTACTCAAATTGTAATGGTAGCTATTATGACAATGACACCAGTTCATATGAGACATCATGGACATGGCTTGGGTGCAGTAGGTCTCGTTATTGGTTTTCATATAGGTGCCATGTATCTCCCTTCACTAGTTACAGGTGTCCTTGTTGATAAGTTGGGGCGTACTGCGATGGCTATTGCTTCTGGAACTACGTTGCTTCTGGCAGGTTTAATAGCAGCATTTGCACCCGGAGATTCTATGATTCTTCTAGTAATTGCTCTTTCTCTACTTGGATTAGGATGGAATTTTGGTTTGATAAGCGGGACTGCACTTATTGTTGATTCAACTGAAACTTCCACAAGGGCTAAAACTCAAGGTACAGTGGATGTTTTAATTGCATTGTCGGGAGCTGCCGGCGGAGCATTGTCTGGAATGATTGTGGCGAGTTCAAGTTATCTAACATTATCCGTTACTGGAGGAATTTTATCCTTATTATTAATTCCAGTAGTGGTCTGGTCTCGTGGAAGTAAAAAATAAGCTAGATTGTTTTACGAAAACAGTATTTTTCGATGGGAACTTACAAAAATGTAGAGTTCCCTTATTTATACTAAAAAGCAACATCAAAGTTTAACAGAGCCAAATAAAAAAGACTGACTTTTTACAGTCAATCTTTAAGCAGAATTGTCTTATGTTTCTTATACATCTTAATAGTTGTCGGTCTTTAACTTATTACACACAAGTGTAAGATTCTTTAAGCATTCTATTCGAAGTTTTTCGTGACATACAAAGTCGTATAAAATTTCATTTTCTAATTTTGAGTACACTAATGAGATTTCATCTTCCTTTGTCCATCTTCCCATTTGATTAACCGATAAATAACGTAGCACTTCTTGTTTAAAATATTCGACAGTACCAAACAAAACAGTCAATTTAAATACTCAACCCTTCATAAATAAATTTTAAAGCTAAAAATGGAACATAAGCTTTGTGAAAACAGTAATACACTAACTGATTTCTACACTATAATTTTTCGAAAGGTTCTATTCATGTGTGGGGGTATCGCCGTCCTTTTTGCATAAAAAGGAATATCTAAATGTTGACTGGATTTATTGAGAGATGAGTCTATTAGAAAAAAGAATCCTTTATCAGTTCTTAAACGGAATATGCTCGATGAGAGGTCGGGATGCTACAAAATATCTAAGGTAAGAATATCCATATGGTAGATGGTTTCTATGGTAGAATTGGATTGGATTTTTCCAATATATATCCTAAATTTATATAGAAATATGAGGTGATTCTATTGTTTACGACTCAAAAATATATTCATGCAGTAAGGGGAAATTTACAAAGAAACTCAGAACAATTAATTCAACAGATAAGAAAAACAATTTATTTTAATTATTATGATAAGGTCGATTTATTGGATTACACGGCATTTATTCAGCCACACGAAATTTCAATCATGATGTACTCTATGGACAGGAAAGCAAATGAAGTCTTTTATCAGGGAAATGAAAGCAACATTTTTGCGGGCAGTTACGACCTAATTGAAAATGTTAGTTATTTCAATGTACCTGATGACCAAGAAGATAAATTTTGGGAGTTTTACGAACAAAATGATGAAGTAATCTCTAAAACTGAAACACAAGTTATTGTAGAATGGTTCAAAGATTGTTGGAATCAAGCAGGTGGAAAGAGCGTTAAATTACACTCCTACTTTAGCTTTCATGATTATGATAATTGCTTTGATTTAAAGAATAACAAATGGATTTCTGACGGAGACAAATGGTTTGATTAAACACGAAAAAAAGACTTCTTATTAAACTAAAGGTTGGTGCGTTAGTTAAAGAAGAATGAAGTGATTTTAAGTTTGAGAACGTATTATAGTTATTCCATTAAGGGGGCTGTCCTCAAACAAGGATAAGCGCTCATTTTTCATTGAAGGGCCATTTCTTTGAAGAAGAGAAGCCAAGGAATGTTGTTTCTTGGTTCTCTTAATGACGTTATTTAGGCGATTGCTCATTTTGGTTTTTATCTAAAATCAATTGAAAACCATAATTTACAAACGAATAACCTAACGAAAGTAAAAAAAGATGAATCGGCTTAATTTTATTTAATTTATAGAGGTTAATCTTTCTGAAAAATGAATTGAAAGGATAAGCAAGCAGGTAATCAAGAACTACATTAAGAAGGGTGTATAACCAAAACTTCCCATAAGCTAAATGAAATATCCAAAGGTTTCCTACGAAATAGGGTCCAAAAGTAAAGGTCAATCCATTATTGGCTACAGTTTTAGTGCCGCCTTTTACTTTCCACCAGTTACGGGGACCGCCTAACAGATATTCTGTTAAGATAATTAGAGATGAAAAAAGTGTAACTGGGAGATATTTAAAAAAGACTTTTTGGGAAGAAAAAAACACAGTTGCCCAGGATATTAAGATTAATCCAATCCGAAAAAAGCTAACATACTATATGACTCCTTGGTTTTTACTTTATTTTTATCAGGGAAGTAAATAGTTATTCAAGAAGTAATTTTTCCAGCAATCGGCGCTTTCCTTGAACAAGGATAAGCGCTCATTTTTTCAAGCCTTTTTGAAGCAAATCTTGGAGATTTGTACGCACCGTAGGCCATTCTTCGGCAATGATTGAAAAATAAGCT
>DATMFE010000298.1:0-7041 GCA_035556295.1 Ureibacillus sp. | reverse complement strand
ATATAATTTCCTTTAAAACAAAAAAGAGCGTTTTTCCTTTTAAGGAAATCGCTCACCTGTTAACTAGGGTACATTTCGTATAACTAATATAAACTTTCAATTTCAACATTCTCTGGTAGTTTAAATGGATTTTCTTTATTGATTTTGTCATAAAACATGATGCCATTTAAATGATCTATTTCATGCTGGATAACGATAGAATGATATCCATTAAATTTAAGGATCTTTTCTTCTCCATTTATGTCATATGCTTTTACTTTAATTCTCTCATATCTCGGTACAAATCCCGGAACTTCCCTATCAACTGAAAGACAACCTTCACCTTGAGGTAAATAAATCATATTCATTGAATGGCTAATGATTTTTGGGTTAATTAACATTAATTCTAAATTTTCGTCCCCAAAATATGCCGCAAACATACGCTTATCTAGACCAATTTGATTTGCGGATAAGCCTACGCCAGGTCGAAGGTTATGCTTGATTGAAATATCAGGGTCTTGGCTGTTTTTTAAATATTGAAGCATGCATAGCAAAGCATCTTTGTCTTCAATTGACACTGGAATGGGAACTAGTTCGGTTTTCTTTCGTAATATCGCAGAACCCTCTCTAACTATATCTTTCATCGTAACCATATATTTGGGGCTAAATTTACTCATATATAAACACCTCGTCTACCTTTCGATTTAACACTTTTGAAATTTTAAAAGCTAATTCAAGAGTTGGATCATACTTATCGTTTTCAATACAATTAATCGTTTGTCTAACAACGCCGCACTTCTTAGCAAGATCTTCCTGCGTAATTCCTAATTTTTTTCTTAAGACTTTTATTATATTTTTCATACTTAGCACCTCATTTGTCTAAAGTATTGGACATTTATTTTATGCTAAAAATATAAAAATGTCCATTATTTTGGACATTTGCAAGGGAATGTAAGTATATTTCTTATTCAATTAAAGTTCTTGTAAAATTAATAAGCTGCCAAAATGACAGCTTATTTCTACAATTTTTCTTAATTATTACCCATTCCAAGTAGATTGCAATTTTCGCAACAGAACAATTTGACCAAGATGATACGTATCGTGCATCATGATATGACTAAGTAAACGTTCAATAGAAGACTTATTAGCAGCATAAGGTACTTTTAACTTTTCATCATCAAGATCAGTAATAACAGTTTTTAATTTTTTCATGACTTCATTAAGGCGCTGCACTGTCATCATCCAGCCAATTTCATCTTCTGGATCTCCCGAATTTCCAAAAGTTTCTTCATTATCTTTTGCTTTATGTTGATTTACTGTGCCCTTAATTCGATGAATCACGTCTTCATTCCAAAATATCAAGTGGTTGACAATCTGCCATATTGAATTGCTCAATCCTGAACTCGTCCAAGCAGCCTCCGCAGCATTGACTCCGTCTAGCGCTTGATCCATTGAAGCAAACCAATCATTCTCATAGTAACGCATGTCGAGTTGTTCTAAAAACATATTGGTAACAACTTGCATCATATCAATCTCCTCACTGTTGATACAAACAGATGTCTTCACTACAGTTCCCCGTTCTAAAAAATAGAACACCAAAATCAGTTTTCACCAATTTTGGTGCCTCATTATTGCTATCTAGTTAATCAAGATGGGATACCAACGATGGATTTCACCTCTAAGTATTCTTCAATACCGTAGCTACCCCACTCTCGGCCGATTCCCGATTGCTTAAAGCCGCCAAATGGTGCAGACATTTCTGCTGGTGCATTATTTACTCTAATACTACCAGCACGAATGGAGGTTGCGACTTTCTCAATTTTTTCTTTATCTTCGCCAACTACATACCCGGCTAAGCCATAAATTGTATCATTGGCAATTTCAATTGCTTCATCAAGATCTTCATAAGTAATAATCGACATAACTGGTCCAAATATCTCTTCTTGAGCAATCGTCATATCATTTGTAACATTCGTAAACACTGTTGGTTTCACATAGTATCCTTTTTCAAGTCCTTCTGGTTTACCAGGTCCACCACATACAAGAGTCGCACCCTCTTCTATGCCTTTTTGAATATACCCTTGCACACGATTGTATTGTCTCTCTGAAACGAGTGGCCCAAAGATATTACTCTTTTCTTGTGGGTCACCATATGGAATATTCGGCAAAATTGCCTTAACAGCTTCAACGAATTCATCGTGTTTAGATTTTGGAACTAGTGTCCGTGATGCTGCCACACAAACTTGACCAGTATTGAAAATAACATTCGATACGGCGATTTGTGCTGCTTTCATCATGTCAGAATCATCAAGGATTACCAATGGAGATTTTCCACCAAGTTCTAGCGCTACTTTTTTAATTGTTTTTGCTGCATTTTCAGTAATCTTCTGGCCAACTGCTCCTGAGCCAGTGAACGATACAAAATCAATATCTGGGTGAGAACTAATACCGTTACCCACAACTTCTCCAGATCCATTCACAAGATTGAAAACACCTTTTGGAACACCTGCAGCATCAAAAATTTCTGCAAGAATAATGGCTGCAAACGGTGTTAATTCGGACGGCTTTAATACAACTGTACAACCAGCAGCAAATGCGCTTGCTAGTTTTGTAGATGTTTGATTTGTAGGGAAATTCCATGGAGTAATAAGACCGCTTACCCCAATTGGTTCCTTCCGAATTAGCGCCCCACCGCGTCTTTCGCTAAATTCAAAGTCTTCTAATTCTTTCGCAGCTTGACGAAAATGGGCTAATCCCATGTAATAATGCGTTTTCTCACTGATTGTAATAGGAGCTCCCAATTCTTGCGTAACAACTTCAATAATATCTTCTTTACGCTTTTCATATTCGTCAGCTATTCGATTTAACAGGTCAATACGCTCTTCCTTTGATGTTTGAGAATAGGAAGGAAATGCTGCTCGAGCTGCAGCAACCGCTCTATTTAAATCTTCTATTGTTCCATCACTAATTCGCCCCATCACTTCTTCAGTAGCTGGGTTAATCACATCAATTGTATTTGATCCAGTGGATTCAACCCATACCCCATTAATAAAATGCTTTAAATAGTTTCGAATGATCCATACCCCTTTTCGTAATATAGCTACTATAAGCTAGATTTATATTAAGTTTATGTATAGTAATCTCGAATATTAACTGCTCCATCATTTTATTGTCCCTTTTATGTAAAGCCGTTTGGCATAATTAGTTAAAATAATAATTTAACGTAATTTTAATTCGTCGTAGAGAAAAATGACGCACTTTAAAACCATATAAACCATTAAATTAAAAAAAAGCACTCATTATTGAGTGCAATAACTGCATTACTTCTTTTTTGATTTTGTACTAAATAAACCTATTGCAACTGCTACCCCAATTCCTACGGCAAACCATGAAGCGAAACTCATTACTCACACCGCCTCTTTACCAAGTTAACTAATAATACGTTATAGATGTTTCGAGTATTAAAGTAAACCTTAAAAGAAGTGATTTCTTCTAAATTGTATGTACTCTAACAATTATTGTTTATTTATCATCAATTATTTGAAATTACACTTCTTCCTGTTTTTCCTCAAACATAATCAAATCCATCATATTTAAGAAGAAACGTGCAGCTTTTGACTGGTGTGAATATTTTAGTGAGACTACGCTAGGTTCAACAAATTGCGTTAGATCTTCGATTTCAATAGCTTTTACCTTATTACTAAATATTTCGTAAATCTCTGATTGGGGTAAAATCGCAATTCCAATCTCCTCTGAAACAAAGTTTAAAATTGAAAAAATATCCTTACATTCTAATACGATATTCGGCACTAGTTGAAATAAACTAAAAAAATTAAGTATATTTTCGTGGATAGAATAGCCTTCCATGGATCCAAGCATCAAAATAGGATATTCATTTGCTTCTTTTAAGGTAATTGAATCCTTATTAAGGGTTTCATACCATGTCGATGGCATAACTACTAAAAATGGTTCTGGATTAAACTTTTTCACCTCATAAGGTGTAAGGTTAGTTGGTAAAAGCATTAAGGCTAATTCGACTTTTTCATCTACTAAAAGACTTTCTAAATAAGAAGAATCTCCCTTATAAACACGGATAAATACATTTGGGTACTTTTCTCGGTAAGCACTGATTATTTTGGGTAAAAATTTGGCACAGCTTGATGAAACCCCGATCGATAACGTCCCTTTCAATCCGCCCTCGATATCTTTAATTTCCTGTATGATATATTCTTCTTCATGAAGAATGCGTTTTGCATGTTGATAAAGTAATCTACCTGTTTCCGTTATGCTCCACTCATTTTTTCGTTTTATTAGCGTTGTACCTAGCTCTTCTTCAAGCTTTTTTAACTGCTGGCTAAGTGGAGGTTGTGCCATATGGAGCTTTTCAGCAGCGTGCGTAATATTCCCTTCATCTACGATTGTTTTAAAGTATTTCAATTGTCGACTATTCATTGAATGCACCTCACTATATCAAAAACATATGGCACTATTATAAATGATATATTTTTCATATTCCAATTTGATTGTTACTATTATGAAATGCAAGTTGATGAACACCTTTAATCAGCATGCTTGAAAAAATAAAGGAGGTTCGTTATGAAAGAAAAATTGTGGACAAAAGATTTTATCGGGATCACATCGGTTAATTTCTTTTTAATGTTGACGTTCTATTTACTAATGGTTACCATCGCCACTTTCTCAGTTAATCAATTTTCATCAAACGAAAGTGCAGCTGGTTTAGCATCTAGTATATTCGTAATTGGTGCACTTATAGGTAGATTATTTGGAGGGAAGTATTTAGAGATTTTCGGGCGTAAGAAGTTATTATTGACAGGTTTAGCCTTAATGATTATTGCGTCAATCCTATATTTCTTTATTGGCAGCTATGCAATTTTAATTGCAATTCGTATTATACATGGTCTTGCATTTGGACTTGCAGGAACAGCCACAGGAACAATTGTAGCCCAAGTCATTCCAAATACTAGACGTGGAGAAGGTATTGGTTACTTTGCTTTAAGCATGACGATTGCAACTGCGATTGGACCATTTATCGGAATCTTCATTTTAGAACGTTTTGAATTCTCCATGATCTTTGTTTTCTGTTTAATAAGCGTTATCATTAGTACTTTGATAACTCTTTCCTTAAAGGTAGAAGAAATCACATTATCAAAAGAGCATCTTGCAGATATGAAAGGGTTTAGGTTATCTAACTTTATTGAACGTAAGTCTGTATCTATTACGCTTGTAGCAACGGTTACTGCATTTTGCTATGCTGGAATTATTTCATTCCTTACATTCTTTGCAGCCGAAAATGGAATTACACAAGCTGCTAGTTTCTTCTTTGTTGTATATGCAGTTGCTGTGGTTGCTTCAAGACCTGCAACAGGACGTCTCTTTGATACAAAAGGTCCAAACTTCGTGATGTATCCATGTCTTATTTCGTTTGCTATTGGGATGTTTATATTAAGTCAAGCAACAACAAGTGTACTTTTATTAGTTTCAGGGGCATTTATCGGATTTGGTTACGGTACATATATGTCAAGTAGTCAAGCTGTGGCCATTAAAGAAGCACCTGCACATCGCGTTGGACTTGCAACAGCAACATTCTTTATATTAACAGATATCGGCTTAGGGATTGGACCATTTTTACAAGGATATATTGTACCTACTTTAGGATATAGTGGCTTGTTCTTCTTATTAGCAATTCTTCTTATTATTTGTTTACCATTACATCATTTCCTATTTGGAAAAAATGCAAAAGCATAATGCAGTTTCATTGGATAGCTGCCTCTAGCTAATCAAACTAAATAATATTTGTATTTAAGGGGTTGTCTGAAAGACAAACTTTCAAGATAACCCCTTCTTACATGAAAATACGAGTAACTACTTGCCCATAATCATAGATTGCAAAGTAACTAGTTTACTCTCGCTGCTTGATCGCCCATAATTTTGATTTATCTCTAATGGTTTATAATATTTCTACATACCCATCTGTTCCATTCACCCTAATCCTTTGGACACAAAACCCTTCTGGTACTTGAACTCCTTGAATTTTTGTTAATTCCCCTAAATTTAACCCTTTCCCGCCAACGAGTGAAAGTTGTGTTTTACCTACTTCCTTAAGATCAAGAACCAAAGTACTCATTCAACATCTCTCCTAACCGTTAATGTTCTACTGATTTTAGCAGTGGAACATGAGAATAAACAGTCTATAATGACTATTTTTTGTATGGTATAATTAATATAGAGAGTAGTATTGACAAAAATGTAACGAACTCTTTCATTCATTAACTAATCCTGCCTAATTCCCTATTTTATTAACCTTCTATTTAGCCATAAAAAGTTAAATTTATTAAGCTTCTATTTTAATTTGACCTCCATTTTTCCATCCATGTAGTGCAAAAATAAACATATTACATCCAATAATGAAAATGTTGCCGGTATTATTGATTCAGCTATTAGTAGCTACAGTATTAGAAATTAATTTGCGAGATGTTCATACACCAATCGAAATTTTTTTATAAAAGAAAAAAAGAGTAATACAGTTGAACTGTTTACTCTTTTCGGTTTGGTATCTATATTTAATTTGTTTGTATATTAATATCGCGCCGTTACCATTTTCTTTCTTGTGTAAAACTCTACGCCATCTGTACCATTTGCATGAAGATCGCCATAGAAAGAATCCTTCCAACCAGAGAATGGGAAGAACGCCATTGGGGCTGGCACACCTATGTTGACGCCTAACATACCCGATTCAATGTTTTCACGGAATTGACGCACACTTGAACTACTATCTGTATAAATACAAGCACCATTTGCAAATCGAGAACTGTTTGCAATATCAATTGCTTCAGCCAATGATTTTACGCGGATAATGCACAATACAGGTGCAAAAATTTCATCCTGCCAGATTTTCATTTTTTGCGTTACATTGTCAAAAATGGTTGGTCCAACAAAGTAACCATTCCCTTTTACCCTTTCATCTTGACGCCCATCGCGAACTAAATTTGCTCCCTCGCTTAGACCTAATTCAATGTAACGAAGCGTTCGTACTTTGTTACT
>DATMFE010000297.1:0-7738 GCA_035556295.1 Ureibacillus sp. | reverse complement strand
TGTAACCCCACAATCTCTCCCGTTGCTTTGTTATATGCTGCATAGGCAACACCTGTGCTACCATTACGATTTTTTGCGACGATTAATTCAAGTCGTTCAAATGGTGTGGACTTAGGTGCATGATGTTGATTGTTTGTTAATCCATAGTATTGATCTCTGTATAATAAAATGACAACATCAGCATCTTGTTCAATGTTGCCTGAATCTCGCAAATCACTTATCATTGGACGTTTGTTTTGTCGTCCTTCTACACTTCGATTTAGTTGTGAAAGACACACAACTGGACAATTAAACTCCTTTGCCATTTGCTTAATAGCCCAGCTAATTTCATCAATAATATTTGTTCGATTACCGTGATTTTGGGAACAAATCATTTGTCTTCATTTCTTCCTAAGCTAAGACTAATACCCATATTAGAGTATTCCCTTATAACCAAAATTTGTTAAGATATTAATAATAGAAAATTCTAGCGTACCGTTTATTAACTGTTCATAGAAAGGAAGTTAAATTTACATGTTTAGTCAATTAAAATACCCAATCATACAAGCGCCAATGGCAGGAGGAGTCTCTACTGTCAATTTAGCACTTGCAGTATCAGAAAATGGTGGACTTGGTTTTTTAGCAGCTGGCTATAAAACTCCTGATGAAATCGAACAAGAAATTATAAAGTGTAAAGCATCAGCTTTACCTTTTGGTGTAAATCTTTTCGTTCCCCAAAATGATTTGATTGATGAATCCGTGCATTCGTATAAAGAACTTCTTGAAAAAGACTATGATAATCAGTTACCTATTCCTGATCCGAATGATGATTATTGGAATGAAAAACTAGAATTAGTGATGAAATATCAAATTCCCTATGTTTCCTTCACATTCTCTTGCCCTTCTAAGGAAATCATTGAACAAGTTAAAGACAATGGTAGTCATGTCATTATTACAGTAACAAATTTACAAGAGGCAAAAATTGCTGTAAACCATGGAGCGGATGCGATTTGTTTACAGGGTGTGGAAGCTGGAGGACATCGTGGAACATTTGAAAATGTAGATGACGATTCACAGGTATCATTAATTGACTTAATTTCCACGATTCGTAAGGAAATCTCTATTCCAATTATCGCTGCTGGTGGCATCATTAACGGAAAAGATATTCATCTTGCGTTACAAGCAGGAGCGGATGCTGTGCAACTTGGAACAGCATTCCTATGTACTGAGGAAAGTGGAGCGAACGTTGTATATAAACATGCTCTTCAGTCTGGGGAATTTTCCGAAACAGCCTTGACGCGAGCATTTACTGGACGACCTGCACGCGGGTTAAAAAATGCTTTCATGGCTAAGTATGAACGTTTTGCACCAGCAAATTATCCTGCTGTCAATGCATTAACGAAGCCGATTCGTGGAAAAGCATTAAAAGATCAAAACCCACAAGATATGTCACTCTGGGCAAGCACACGTTTTAAAGAAATTAAACAAGGTACTGTGAAGGATGTATTTGAACAATTAACGAAGGAATTATTGTAGTGTCATTCCAAACTAAAGTTCTTTATGGTGTACCATTACTGAAATACTATCATTCACATAAAATAACCTGTTCAAAGAAAGTTGAACAGGTTATTTGTTTATCTCGAGTTAAAGAATCGTAAATTCAATTTTTGCGATCCACTATACCAAGAAAATGCGGCAATAGTGATTTCATCATTTCCTTATGGAAAGCTACGAATCTTCAATTATTTCTTTGATTCGGTTCTAAACAATCTTCTACCCTCTTTTACGTTTATTGAAATCATGAGTTCCAAAATATTATACATTCACTAACATTTAAGTCTTTGTTTAACAATTTATTAAAAAACTTTTAAAACACTTAAACTTTTCGTCTATTAACAGCAGTCTTATTAATAAAGACAAAATACATAAGGAGCCACAAGAATAATGGGAGAATTAGAAGATGCATTTATTACATTTTTTCGAACGCAGCAAAAGTCGCTATATCGACTCGCATATAGCTACACAAAAAATGAGCAGGATGCACTTGATGTGTTACAAGACAGTATTCAAAAGGGCTGGCGGTCGCTTGATAAACTGACAAATCGCGAGCAAATGAAAAGCTGGTTTTATACGATTTTAGTACGCACGGCCATTGATCTACTTAGCAAGCAAAAGCGAATCGAGCTTTTTGGAGACGATACGATCCTGCAATTATCTGAACAAGATACATATCGCAATTTTGATTTACTTAAGGCATTATATCAATTACCTATACAGCTCCGCGAGGTTGTTGTATTACGCTATTTTGAAGATTTAAAGATTGAAGAAATTGCACATATATTAGGAATTCCACTAAGCACTGCGAAATCTAGACTATATAAAGCATTGAAGCTATTAAAAATTGAACTAGAGATGGAGGAGAATTTGATCAATGGATGATAAGTTAAAAAAACTTCAGGAACAATATAACGACATACCCATTCCAGATGAGTTAGAAGAGATGATTGAAAATAATGTACATCGTCAAAAAAAGAGAAAACGTAAACTACCAATCTTTTTAACTTCTGCAGCTGCAGCTGCTGTGTTGTTCACTGTTGGACTGAATACAAACCCAGCTATGGCAAAAAATTTAGCCGATTTACCAGTGATTGGTCCTGTCATTCATGTGCTTACATTTACCAAATATGAAGTGGTAAAGGATAAATATACAGCAAATATTGAAGTACCTCACGTTTCGGGCGCATCAGAAGAAATCGAGCAATTGAATGCTACATATGTTGAGGAAGGCAAAGCACTTTATGAGCAGTTTAAAGAAGAAATTGAGGAAATGGAAGCTGGAAATATGTCACTAAATAGTGGCTATACTATTGAAACAGATACCGATGACCTATTGTCATTTGGTCGTTATGTAGAAGTTACAGTCGCATCTTCATCCACTGTGATGCAGTATACTACGATTGATAAAAAAGCAGAAACTGTGATAACTTTACCTAGTCTATTTAAAGATAACAGCTATATCGAAATTATTAGCCGTTATATTGAAGAAGAACTTCGAAATAGAATGATCGAAAAAAATGGGGAGGATGAATTGTACTTCGTAGGTGGCACAGAATGGTTTGACGAATCCATGGGAGTATTCACTAGCATTTCACCTGAGCAAAATTTCTATATTACAGAAGCTGGAAAACTTGTGATTTCCTTTAATGAATATGAAATTGCTCCAGGCTTTATGGGGCTAGTAACGGTTGAAATACCTACAGAAATACTTCAAAATGTGTTAATAAGCAATCAATACATTAAATAAACTGAATTACTGAAAAAACATAAATTGCTACAAACTTTGAAATGGTTCAATCAAGGTTTGTAGCTTCTTTTTACAAGTTCGTTAGAATTCGCCAAAAAATAAAAAGAGGTGGAAGCATCTGCCCCACCTCTTTGAATTTTAGTTATTATTCTTCATCCATAAATGGATATGCAATATCAGTTGTTGGTGCAAAGTTTTCTTTAATAACACGTGGAGTTGTCCAACGAATCATGTTGAAAACAGAACCTGCTTTATCGTTTGTACCTGAACCACGAGATCCACCAAATGGTTGTTGGTTGATCATCGCACCAGTTGGTTTGTCATTGATATAGAAGTTACCAGCTGCGCCAGATAAACGGTTTTCTAAGTATACGATTGCCCCGCGATCTTGTGCAAAGATTGAACCAGTTAAAGCATACATAGAAGCTGTATCAACAGCAGTTAATGTGTCTTCTAATTTTTCATTTTCATAAACATAGATTGTTAATACTGGTCCAAAGATTTCTTCAGTCATTGTTTTGAAGTTTGGATTTGTAGTAACAATGATTGTTGGTTGAACAAAGTATCCAACTGAATCATCATACGTACCACCAGTAAGAATTTCTGCTTCTTCAGATGCTTTTGCATATTCAATGTAACTTACGATTGAATCGAATGCTGGTTTGTCAATCACCGCACCCATGAAGTTACGGAAGTCACGAACATCCCCAACTTTAATTTTTGCCACTTCTTCAACTAAACCTGCTTTTACAGTTTCCCAAAGACTAGCTGGAATGTAAGCACGAGAAGCTGCAGAACATTTTTGACCTTGGTATTCAAATGCACCACGTACAAGGTTTGATACAACTTTGTCAGCTTGAGCTGTTTCGTGTGCAAATACAAAGTCCTTACCACCAGTTTCCCCAACTAAACGAGGATATGATTTATAACTAGCGATATTCTCCCCTACAGTTTTCCAAATTGTTTGGAATGTTGCAGTAGATCCAGTGAAGTGGAATCCAGACATACGTGGGTCTTTTAACACGATTTCTGATACATCTGCACCACGAGAAGGTACAAAGTTAATTACACCTTTTGGTAATCCTGCTTCTTCTAAAATACGTAAGAAGTAGTAGTTTGCTAGAATTGATGTAGATGCTGGTTTCCAAACAACTACGTTCCCCATCATTGCAGGAGCAGATGGTAAGTTACCACCAATTGCAGTGAAGTTGAATGGTGAAATCGCTAATACAAAACCATCTAATGGACGGTAGTCTGTACGGTTCCAAACATTTTTCATACTATCTGGTTGAATTGAATACACTTGGTTTGCATAATCAACACCAAAACGTAGGAAGTCAGCTAATTCTTGTGCAGAATCAATTTCAGCTTGAATAGCTGTTTTCGATTGACCTAACATTGTTGCTGCATTCATAACATCACGGTATGGTCCTGAGATTAAGTCTGCTGCTTTCAAGAAGATTGCAGCACGGTGTTCCCATGGCATATTAGCCCATGATTCTTTAGCTGCCATTGCTGCTTCTACTGCATCGCGCAACTCTTTTTCACTCGCTTGTGAATAGTTCGCTAATACATGCTGGTGATTGTGTGGCATAACCACTTGTTTAATTGTATCTGTTGTTATATTTTGACCATTAATAATGACTGGGATATCAACGACAGTATTCGATTGGCGTTCTAATTCTGCTTTTAATGTTTCTCTCTCTTTAGTTCCTGGTGCATATGTGTTGCCAGGTTCGTTTTTAGGAGTTGGGATTTTGAAAATACCGTTACTCATGTTTTCACTTTCCTTCCTAACTTGTATAGTATTCTATCAATTTATCATAGGCAACCTGCCTCGACTAATAGATTATAACATATAAACGAGCAATTTTTGACTTTTACTAGAATGATTTTGTTTGTTATTTTATGGGTTCTAGTGTTGAGGTTAATCAAAGCGAATTAGTTGCTTTTCATTAGTAAATTAATTACTCAAAAAAACAAAGAGGTAACTAAGGGAATGTCTCGTTGTTGAATTTACAGGACAAAATTTAATAAAACTTTGAAAAAATGTTTCGCATCTTCCTTTTACGAGAAAAAATACTTCTTTGAAAATGTCTCGAATCGTATCTCCAAAACAATAAGAATCCACAACTTCAAACTACAAAACCACCTCCTGCCAACTAATCGCAAGAGGTGGTTCACTTTATTCTTATAGATCATTCTTAATCTTCGGTAGTGGTTGTGTTTGATAAACTCTTGAATTTGGTGGAACGGATTGAGTTAACCAAATATTTCCTCCAATAACAGAGTCGTGGCCGATTTTTGTATCCCCACCAAGAATTGTCGCTCCAGAATAGATGACTACATTGTCTTCAATATCAGGGTGACGTTTGATGCCCTTAATTGGATTTCCATGCTCATCTAATGGGAAACTTTTTGCCCCAAGTGTTACACCTTGATAGATTTTCACGTTCTTACCTATCGTACATGTTTCCCCTATTACGACACCTGTACCATGGTCGATGAAGAAATATTCTCCGATGGTTGCACCAGGATGGATATCAATCCCCGTTAAACTGTGAGCATACTCAGACATAATACGCGGAATGATTGGCACACCTGACTTATAAAGTTCATGTGAAATTCTATGTATCGTGATAGCTTGAATCGATGGATAACTAAATAGTATTTCCTCTGTCGAGATTGTAGCAGGGTCTCCATTATATGCTGCTTGAATGTCTGTTTGGATTGTCTTACGGATTTCAGGGAATTTACTTATTAAATCCATTACAATTTGGTCTGGATTTAATTCTACATCTAACTTCGCAACATTCGCCTCGTTTGATATCACTTTTTCGATTAAATCACGTAAATCTAATGCAGATGATCTTAATTTATTTCCAATTCCAATATTTACTCTTGAATCAAATGTTGACTGTTTATCACATAAACAAGGGAAAAGTGCATTTCGGAAATTTTCTAAAATTTTGTAGATCTTTTTTTGACCAGAAAAGCCTATTGTTTTTTCAATTGAAAAATAATTTTTATGAACATCTACAAGTGAGTTTGCAATGTTAGGGATTTCATTATTTAACCAATCATTTAATTTCATTGTACAATTCACCTCAAGTGATTATTTTACTTTATCTACCAAACTGTATATATGTTCGTTTATTCCAAATAAGCACGATATGCACATACTTCTTTCTGATAAATTCCTGTAAAGCATATTGATTAATTATTATACTATATTTAGACTATTACTCGCCCACTTTTTTACTTTATTTTTAAATAAATAATGGCTTTATCTAAATTCACTCCTATTTCAATTCTTCTTTAATTATTTTTCGGATTATTTTGTTATACTAAATTTATTGAATATTCATTTTTTGTTAAATAAATGAAGTGTTGATGGTGAGAGGAGTGGATGAGAAGTGCTACAAAATGAGGAAGTTTATGACATAACCATCATTGGTGGTGGTCCTGTTGGCTTATTTACTGCCTTTTATGGTGGAATGAGAAAATGTTCAGTTAAAATCATTGAAAGTCTGCCACAGCTCGGTGGACAATTAACCGCACTATACCCAGAAAAGTTCATCTATGACATTCCAGCTTTTCCAAAAGTCCGCGCACAAGATGTCGTAGATCATTTAACAGAACAAATGAAACAGTTTGAACAAACCATTTGTTTAGGACAAGCAGTTGAAACTGTTGAAAGACTTGAAGATGGAACGTTTAAATTAACAACAAATACTGAAGTTCACTTTTCAAAAGCCATTATCATAACTGCTGGGAATGGTGCATTTCAGCCAAGGAAAATACAACTAGAAGGTGCAGAAAAATTTGAATCGACAAATATGCATTTCTTCATCAAAGATATGAAACAATTTGAAAATAAAAATGTCATGGTGCTTGGTGGAGGTGACTCGGCTGTCGATTGGGCTTTAATGCTTGAACCAATTGCTAAACAGGTATCGTTAGTTCACAGAAGAAATGAATTCCGCGCACATGAAAACAGTGTTGAAAATTTAAAAAGTTCACAAGTTCAAGTTTTGACACCTTTTGTACCTGTTGAACTTCAAGGGTATCAACGCATTGAAAAAGTAGTACTCGAAGAAGTAAAAAGTCATGAACAAGTGACAGTGGATGTTGATGAAGTGATTGTCAATTACGGCTTTCTTTCTTCACTTGGTCCGATCAAAAACTGGGGTCTTGAACTGGAGAAAAACTCCATTGTAGTAAACAGTAAGATGGAAACGAATATACCAGGTATTTTTGCTGTCGGTGACATATGTACGTATGAAGGGAAAGCAAAACTAATTGTGACGGGGTTTGGCGAAGCACCGATAGCAGTAAGTAGCGCTAAACTATTTATTGACCCAACCGCGAAAAGACATATAATGCATAGCACGAGTTTAATGGATGAATTGAAAAAATAAATCAAAAGCCATAAGCCTTTAAAGTATCCAGGCT
>DATMFE010000296.1:0-1839 GCA_035556295.1 Ureibacillus sp. | reverse complement strand
GAAACTGTTGATTTCTTAAAAGGTGTTACTGATAAGGTTCCATCTTCATTTACTGCAGGTGCTCCTAAAGTATTTGATCAAATCTCCATTCCAGCATGGGTAACAGCTCTTGTATTACTGGCAGGAATCATCTTTACATATTTAATTTCTGAATTAGTAAAGAGTCCAATTGTTAGACTACTCGTTACAGGATTTATGGCATTATTAGCACTGGCATATTTTGCTTTAGATCGAATTTTATTTGTTCAAGTATTTGCTTTAATCGTTGCATGTTTCACACCAATCTTTGCAGTTGTGAAATCGTCTCATGGTTCTACACGAATTCGAAATATTTTAGTACAGTATGCAAAAGCAGTTGGAATCAGTTTAATAGGAATTGCGATTGTAATTGGCTTATTAAACGGCAATGGTTTTATTACTGGGTACGATCACTTTAAAGGCGTAAAACTTGTTTACATTATTCCAATTTTAGGAACGCTTCTGTTTGTTTTATTATCATGGACAGGAATTGGTTCTGATGGAATGAAGAATGGTTTAAATAAGTCTGTTACATTGTTAAATAAAGAAGTGAAGTATTGGCATTTAGTAGTGTTTGTACTTGTCGCAGGTATTGGATTGTTCTATATTAGTCGAACTGGAAACTCAGGTCCTGTAAGTGAATTAGAGTTAACATTCAGACAGCTACAAGAGGATATTTTATATATCCGACCACGAACAAAAGAATTCTTAATTGGATTCCCATTCTTTGTATTAGCGCTATATGCGATGGGTGTTAACCGTAAGCGAGGCATGATTTTCCTTATACCTGGTGTTATTGGATTCTTATCTATTGTAAATACGTTTACGCATTTACACATTCCAATCGGGGTATCACTTCTTCGTACAGCATATAGTGTTGTCCTTGGATTTGTAATTGGTCTAGTATTTATTGCGATTTATAAAATTATTGTTAGTTTATATAACAAAGCGAAAAAGAAATTGGCTTAAGTAAGAAATAGAAATGAACTGGGCTTACATGTTATGCCCAGTTTTCTTTTGATTAACTATTATAGAACTGAGGTGTTATTCGTGCATATTGTACTATCAGGCTATTATGGATTCGATAATGTTGGGGACGAAGCGATTCTTTACTCAATCATTCAAGCATTTCGAAAGTTGAAACCAGAAATTGAGATTACGGTGCTTTCCAATAATCCAGAAGCTACAGCTGCGACTTATGGAGTGAAGGCGATTAATCGATGGAAGTTTAAAGAAGTAAGTGCATTACTAAAGGAATCGGATGGTTTAATCAGTGGTGGCGGTAGTTTATTACAGGATAAAACAGGGCTAAAGTCCATTCCCTATTACACTGGAATTATGCGAATGGCTAAAAAGCATAAAAAGCCAGTCTTTATTTACGCACAAGGAATGGGTCCCATTGATAAATGGATTAGTAAGTGGATCACGAAGCAAATGTTAAATGGCGTTGATGCAATTACTGTTAGAGACGAAGCATCTCGAGCATTGTTACAAAACATTGGGGTTAAAAAGAGCATAACAGTCGTTCCTGACCCAGTAATTGGACTTGGCGGAAACGACTTTAAGTGTGAATGGTTAAATGCTCAGCAGTTTAAAGGAAATTCATATGTTACTGTGAGTGTACGTGACTGGCCATCCTCTGTTGCGTTTATGGAGAAGATTGCAGCAGGGTTAGATTTACTTGCTAGAAATGGACAGACAGTTGTATTTATTCCAATGCATGGCGAACATGATGAAAAAGCGTCTCAAACGGCTGCTGGACTAATGGCTGAGCAGAGTGTGATTGCACCTTATGATTTATCGATTGAAGAAAAGATTGCT
>DATMFE010000295.1:0-12545 GCA_035556295.1 Ureibacillus sp. | reverse complement strand
TTTCATTGTAAGCATAAAAAGTTAAAAATTATTCCACTTCCTAGACAATTATTAAGAATTAAAGACTCCTTAATCATATACCTTTTATGGGCCAGTCCTTTAAAATATAATTGTGAATCCTAATAAAAAGCTACCTTGATTGCTGAGGTAGCTTTTTAAATTTACTTTTTGTATGATGATCGTGGATGTGATGTCTTGGCCTCCAATAAAGAATCTATACGTTTTTTTTATGAAGAATACAATAATTGGATTTTGGATTATGATCGAGAAGAAATTGACCTTTTGTTTACTTGATGGAGTAAGTGATCCTGCCTTAGAAAAGGGTAAGGATATTTGGTTTGAAGTTGATAGAAAGGCAAGAAGACGAAGAGGAAGAGGAAGAGGAAGAGGAAGAAGAGTTTTTACATGATGAACTATATCAGTCATATTGGGATTGGGAAGAAGCCGCTAATAAAAACAAATAGATAAATGCAGCGCGTATAAAAGCCCTTTAGAAGGGAGCTTTTTTTATCGCTTTAAAATGTATCGGGGTGGAGGACCATAACCTTGTTCAGCTTCAAAATAGGCAAGTTTGTTTGGAATACATACAATAAGAGAAGGAAATCCATAGCCTACTGCATGTTCTAAAGCAGTAGGTAAAGGTAGTTCTTTTCCATCGATATCTTCATTAAAAGAAAGCGCATAGCACTGCTTCGCTGCACCATGTTTTTTAAGTAGATTAGCTAATTCACTAGCACATGAATTAGGCGTCGGAATTTCAATCATATATTGTTCACATAGATTTCTTTTATAATCGTGGTTAAGGCGATGTAATGCTTTATCCCGTTTTTTAGGAGAAAAAAGTTCAAACATGACTCTTTCCTGAATTCTCTTCGCAAAAAAGGATTTCACAACAATTTCTTCTATATCTTTATTCATATAATTCCCTCCTTCATACACCCTTATTATACAAATTTTTCATTCGTGACTGAAATCATGCCAACCTTTTGATAAAATGTAACGATAAGGAAGGAGAAAGAAGTAAATGGATACTAATCAACTACCGACAAGAAGTGAAAGACATAAAACGAAAGAGAACTCATCTCAGCTTAGTGCTGCATTTGTATTAGGGACGTGCTGGATACTTTTCACACTGACTCCTGAATTATGGAGGTCTCCAGGAACTTACATTGTTATCGGCATAATTGCTATTTATCTATCAAGTAAATTAGATAAATTTAAATGTTCCCGAACAGTAAAATGGACGATTGCTCTTTTAGTTTATGTTATTGGATTCATTTTGTATGTTCTATAAAGGAAACAAGTACTATACATATAGCGTTTCTTTCTTTTCACGAAGCTTGTTTAGAGTAAAAGCATTTCTTCGTAAATAGACGATAAGTTTAAAAGCTGGAAGAGGGGAGAAGTTGAGACAAAATACCGTAACATCTATCATATGTACACTATGTGTATTAAGTACAATTATTATATCTTTTATTGTTTATATGGATATTGATAATTCATTTTCATTTGGATTTATATTAAGTTATGTATTCTTCATTATTCTAGCATCTTTATATTTGATCATTACATTTATCATCAACATCAAAAACATAAAATGGTGTGAACTAAGAAAGAGACTATTTAAATTTATTGGACTGTTCATTTCTTTTAGCGCTGCTATATATTTCTTTAACTATATTTTTCGGCCATCTGAAATAGATATTTATGATTTTAGCACGCCTTTAGCGATGGCTCTTAGCTTAACTTTTTTTGATTTAATTTTCTTTAAAGATAAAGAACGTTAATTTATGATTGTGATTACTTAGTTTCTGTGATTTGAGCGGTATTTATATAAAGGGAGAAATTTAATGAACATCTTTGATTGCCTAGATGACTTACAGGTAGAATTGTTTCAGAAATCAGTTGGAGAAATTGAAGCTAAGTATTATGAATTATGTTCTACTGTCGCGGAAGGTAATACAGCGAAACGGATTGGTAATATAAATTTAGATACTTTTCGAATACAATTAAAGAGGGGGTCATTACATTGTTAACTATTAAGAACTTTCATTTGTTGAACAGTATTTCTCCTGACGTTTTATATTGAGAAATACTTTAAAGATACTATCAATCCCATTAATTTTATACTTCTAGATTTTTGATTGGGAAAAGTTAGTTACGCAGATTGGTTTAATTATTTGGATTGTTTCAATTGTTTTAGGAATCGTCGTATATCTCATCTGTTTAAAGTTATCTTTAAAAGATAAGAGCAGTATAGCTAATAAAAGAGTTATATTATGTTCTACCTTATTAACGATTGTATTAGCTAAGGGTGCCTTACTAATTGAATTTGTTACAATTTCTATTTTTTGACTACCTATAAACTAAATTATGTTAGCTAAGGGTGTATATACATATTAATTATATCGTTTAAAGAGATTTATTTACTAAAAACCATTTTTGTATATAATTGGATAAAATGAGGTTTTTTATGACTCATAATAAGAATAACTTAAAGCTAGTAGGGGCTAGTTTATTTGGAGCTGGAATTGGAGCCCTCTTAGGAATACTAGCTTATACGCACAATTGGCTAGGATAAATACATTAAAGAAAAATTAGCAGCAAAGGGTGTGAATGTTTACCTTGAAAGCAAAGAAAACTGGACCCTATCACAATATATCTAATTTTTTTGCTAAATCATTTACTGTTATTCTTATAACTTTAATTGTTATTATTGCTATTTCATTAATGCTAGGCGCATTTGTGTTTGGATTTATTGGTTTATTTAAAATATTTGGGGTACAATACGACTCATTTCTATCTCTATTAATATTCCTGTTACTATTTTTTATTATTGGATTTATAGTTGATTTACTATCCATATTTCTTATTAATGCATTTTCTCAACAAATTAGAAATTCTAAAAGAAAATTCCTCGTGAGACTGGTCATCGATTGTAGCTTTTCTTGGTTTGCTATACATACTGCTGATGAATTAATTAGAAGCATTACTATTCCCTCTATAACTGAGCTTATAGCTGTTTTTCTCCTCTTTTTGTTAGAAGTGGTGATGGATATGAATAGCAAAGGAGAAAGTAATAAGAGCTCACTGGTACCTTGAAGTCTTTGGGGTTCTGGTGCAAAGATTACTTCAATTTAAAAGAACACCTTTCATAAATATAGTTATAAGGAAAAAAGGTAATGTATATTATGTTTTATAAGGTATTTTTCTACAGATTATGTAATAGATGAAATTATTTTTAAGTAAATAATTTAACCACTACTCAAAGGTAGTAGATGTTTATGTGCAAACTAATGATTTAAGAAAGAAGTATTTTTATATTAAGAATAATTTTTTTATTCAAAAAACTCCGTTGACAAAATGAGTAGATAGATATAATATTGCATGTAATCAAATAATAATAAGCAAAGATTGGAAATAGTAGAAGGATATATAAACTTGTCAGAGAGCCGATGGTTGGTGAGAATCGGTAGTTATTGCCTTTGAACTCATCCAAGAGCTACTTCCTGAATATTATAAGTAGGGGATGTCGGTTTTCTACCGTTATGAAGATAGGTGGTGATAGCTGCCGAAAATGAGTGGGTTAATTATGTAATGATTGATCAATTAGGGTGGTACCGCGAGCAACGCCTCGTCTCTATGTTTTTATAGAGACGGGGCTTTTTTTATACATTAATAGGACAAAGGAGTGTTTCTGAAATGACGAGAAAAATTTGGATGTTTGATACGACTTTAAGAGATGGCGAGCAAGTTCCGGGGGCTAAGCTGAACCTGTATGAAAAACTAGAAGTAGCACAGCAACTAAAGAAGCTGAAAGTCGATATTATCGAAGCTGGTTTTCCTTCATCTTCAGCTGGTGATTTTAATGCTGTGAAAGAAATTGCTATGAAAATAGGAAATACAGACGAAACGATCATTACAGCATTAGCAAGAGCAGTAAGGACTGATATTGATGCTGTTTATAATAGTGTGAAATATGCTGAAAAACCGTTAATCCATATAGTTTTAGGCGCTTCAGACATTCACGTGGAAAAGAAGTTTGGAAAATCGAAAAGTCAAATCTTAGATCTTGGTGTTGATGCAGTAAAATATGCTAAAACATTTCTACCAAATGTACAATATTCAACGGAGGATGCGTCTCGCTCCGATTTTGAATATTTATGGGCAACGATCGAAGCTGTTGTAAAGGCGGGGGCTACCATTATTAATGTGCCCGATACAGTTGGCTATGCCGAGCCGGAAGAGTTTGGTGAACTAATCTTTAAAATAAATGATCGCTTGAAAAATTTGAATGATAAAGTGCTTTTAAGTGTCCATTGTCATAATGATCTTGGTATGGCAACTGCGAATACGTTAGCTGCAATTAAAAATGGGGCAGATAAAGTTGAGTGTACGATAAATGGCATTGGTGAACGTGCAGGCAATGCTGCACTAGAAGAGGTCGTGATGGCAATTAATACGCGCTCATCAGTTTATAATGCGTACACAACTATTAATACAAAAGAAATCATGAATACATCTAGATTGGTAAGTAGTTTAATGGGACTTGATGTACAAGTAAATAAAGCCATTACAGGTGATAATGCTTTTGCTCATTCTTCAGGTATACACCAAGACGGCTTATTAAAAGCAAGAGATGCTTACGAAATCATTAGCCCAACTGAAATTGGTTTAGATGATATGGAACTTGTTTTAACCGCCCGTTCTGGACGTCATGCGGTGAAAAATGCCCTTGAATCATTAGGCTTTAATGAGATGACTAACATACAATTTGAAGGGGTATTTGAAGCTTTCCTTGCATTGGCAGATGCGAAAAAAGAAGTATATAATCATGACTTATATGTCATCGTTGAGAATTATTATGCGAAAAATGATATTCATAATCAGGATATAATGCACTATAGTAATCATTTTTATGAACTAATCGACTTGCAAGTGATTAGTAATACAAATTTCCCGTCTGCAAGCGTGAAGATTAAAAAGGGTGATCAAATATTGAAAAGCAGTGCAGTCGGTTCTGGCTCAATTGATGCTTTGTATTCTGCTATTACAGAAATTAGTGCTTTAGATATTAAATTGATCGAATATAATATTAGCAGTGTATCAAGAGGTAAGGAAGCATTAGGAAAAGTAAAGATTCAAGTGGAATACAAAGGCGAAAAGTATATTGCCAAGGCAACAGATACGGATGTTATGAAAGCAAGTGCATTTGCGTATATCAATGCTGTAAACAGTATTGTGGTTGATACTTTACTTCCGATTGAATAAATAAAAGGTAATATTTAACGGAATGTACTTAGTTTGTTAAGGTATGGACTTGTCAATATTTACTGGATACTAAGTTAGGCTACTATGACGAATGAAAAGAAACATGAATAAAAAGAAAACCTTAGAGATCTATGGATTTCTAAGGTTTTTGTATTCCCGGGACCTGAATTACTTTAACTAAAATTGAATATGACACATCGTCTATACAGGTAAATAAACTTCCGTTAATTATAATTAATAGTAAAGTAATGAATATAAAAGGAGGGAAGTAAATTGAAAAAGAATGTGACAATTACTCTTACAGCAATTGTACTAATAGGGGCAGCAACTTTCTATTTTGTTACATTTTTTGCATATACCCCGTCTGATAAATTCTCCGGTTTCCCTGTACCTAAAAATGCACAGTTAGTAAAAGAAAACGAACGTGTAGACATGTATGATTGGTCTAAAGCTTCTGAAGAAAATGGGATACCATCAGGATATAAATTAGTGATTAAATCAAAAGGATGGCAGGAGAAAGATCAAGAAGGAGCCTCTACTTATTATGAAAAAGGAAATAAAAAAATTGATTTAATATCTCAAACGAATGAATTAACCCTAATTAAAGATAAAAATTAAATATAAGTTCACGAACAGTATTCTTAGCTACTTTTAAGCAGCGTATGATACACGCTTTTAGTTAACATAAAACATTTTATAGGAGTTTATCTGTACATGCGTAAGAGCCATTTAAGACTTATCTTAAACGGCTCTTACAGTGTTTATGTTATTTACTCATCAATAATTATTGTATCTATCGGATGATAGTTCTGCCAAGGACTCTTAATGGGATGCATAATATACACTTATAAAAAAATTGGTATATAAATAATCCAGTGAATATTGATGATACGGATAGAGTAAACATGAGCAAAGACTAAAAGAACAAATCAAATTTATCTATTTTAGAATAAATCCTTGCGCATTTCTCTTGTTCGAACGCCATCTTCAATTTTTTCTGCAATGTCCATCAATCTTTCAATGTCGGAAAAGGAATACATTCGGGTACCTGAAGAGTTTCGTTTTGGGAAAATAAGCTCTCGCTCTTCATAATAACGAACTTGTCTTACTGATAAACCTGTCATTTCAGTAACGATTTTTATAGTCATAACTTTCTCATCTAAATATGGCTGATTTTTAGTCAAGAATATCCTCTCCTATTTCCATTCTTTATCAGTTATATAGGTTAGTAACTTTTGGATTGTATATAGAAATGAAGTTTATTAAATATAGCACGTTGTAAATACTTCTTGATGAAAAGCGTTTATAGTTCTTGAGAGAATCATTTATTATATGTAAAACCAAAGTTAATTTCCTCAGAGAGCGTTTCTCTGTATATTTGAAACATATTTTAGTCTGATTACGAATGAAATATATTGGGGCGGTGTAACCTATATCATTTTAGTTAATTTCATTCCCATAAATAAAAAGACTTGCTTTAGTTAGAAAGCAAGTTGAAAGAAGGATAATCACTTTGGTAAACCCATTATAATCCAATGGCTATAGTGAATCATTAAAATATGGTTAAAAATCAATTAAAAGTAAATTAATTCATAAAAAGTATTAATTAACCATTAAACCTATATAAGTACTTATAATAAAACAGATTGCTAAAATGACACCTAAAACAGGTGTTTTTTTCTTATAATAACTAAGGAAAATCATAATAAAAAACAAAATCTCAAAAAGAATAGCAACTACCACTTGGAATGAAGGTGTTAGTTCCAAGTTTACTGGCAGTTTGATAGGGCTGCTCGTAAATATTGCTGCAGCATTTATTTTAATGAAGGGAGATACTTCAGAAAATTTAAACGTTCGAAGTGTTTCTTACATGTTATGGGAGATTTGCTAGGATTGGTAGGTGCTATCATTGCGGCTTAAGTTGTCATTTAGTAGTTAATGATCAAGTTGCGTACGAAAGTGTGTTATCAAAAGCAAAAAAGATTTTGCATGATGATTTTCATATTGAACAAACAACTATTCAGGTAGATAAAGAACATTCTCAATGCAAGGATCATGATCCTTGTAATTAAAAAATAGTAAAACAAAAAGAATGGTTAATCCATTCTTTTTTTATGAGTGGATATTCTTCTTTCTAATGAGCATCTTTAAAACATAGGTATGATTGCTTTTTCTTTGAATAGGTTAATTGTAAATAACAATCTAACCGAAAGGAAGTAACAGTTATGCATATAGAAATGAATTTGTTATTCACTTTGGGTTCATTACTTGGCTTGTTAGTAGGTGGTGGCCTCCTTAAAATAGTAAGCTATGTAGTTCAGGGAAGGATCCAGTTTATGTATGCCATTTGTGGAGGAATCTTATTAGGATTATTGCTCTTCGATATCCTTCCTTCTACTTGGCATATATACGACCTACAAGGAGTGTTATTAGGAATTGTTGCAGGATATATCATCATGCTATGTATTGACCTCTTTTTACATAAGCAAAATAGTGAAATTTCACCTTTACAGGCCCTCATTTTATTAACAATAGCTATATTCTTTCATAATGTGATTACTGGTATTACATTTGGTATAACCGATATACACCAATCAACTTCTGTGTTTGTAGCCACCATTTTACACCAGATTCCAGAGGGTATGGCAATCATGACTGTTCTTTCTATAGCAAAAGTACCTCAATTATTCTTTTTACTAATTGTAGCCTTCTTATCTTTATCTTTAGGTGGGAGTTTATTAATTGGAGAAAGCGTACAAGCCTCCTCACTTAAATTACAAGCTTTATCGACTGGGGGAGCAATCGGTACATTGTCCTTCGTTATCTTTCATGAAGTAATAGGCAAGGCTGTAACTCATTTTAGACGTCTACATGTATGGATGCTTATAGGCTTAGGAGTATTAATTATTTACGTTTATCAGTATTCACTTTCACTGTTTCACGGTCATTAAAGGGATTTTATTATTAGTTTTTTTTAAAACGACAAGAATGATGGATATACCTTGTAGGTTGAACTTTTCCTTACTATTATAGAATTAGTTACTAATATAATAGTAGGAAAGGGTGTCTTAGTGGCATAGAAAGTCTTTAATCGTATTAATTATGTTAATAGTAAGCATAGTTTCTACAGCTTGTTCAAGTTCAAATACAAGTGAAGAAACAGCTAGTAATGAGGTTTTACCTGAATTTTTGAAGGATAAACCAGAAGAGATGCAAACCATTTACATAAATGCTGCCCAAAATAAAGAGCTACTAGAGAATATTCCATGCTACTGTGGCTGTGGTAAATCGGCAGGGCACAAAAATAACTATGATTGCTTTATCCATGAGAATAAAAAAGATGGAAAGGTAGTATGGGATGACCATGGAACAAAATGTGGTGTTTGTCTGGAAATTGCAGCTCAATCCGTTTCTGATTTAAAATCCGGCAAATCAATTAAACAAATTCGTCAATCAATTGTTGAAAAATATAAAAGTGGTTATGCAACACCAACTCCCGAAGTTTAAGATCAAGTATATTAAGCTTATAGCTTATATGTAATTATAAATATAAGAAGAGTGATTAAAAAAAATAGGACCTTGAGAAGAGTAAGTTATATATCTTACTCTTCTCAAGGTCTTTTTTATTAATAAATAAAAATTACTTTTCTACAGCTACCATTGTTTTTTCTTTACTTGTTGTTTTGAGTATAGAAAGCGACATGATTATAAATGAAGCCACACCTATCATTCCTAGAACAAATAAATAGCTTTCAATATCATGTCCTCCAAAGTAGAAGATATTACGTAGACCTTCTACACTATATTTAAAAGGAACCCATGAATAAAACCAATCTTGAGTTACTGTAGGTAGAAACTCTGGAGGTAAATTTAATACCGGAATTGAGAAGAGAAAAAGTAAGATGAATAATGGAACTCCTACTAATCCTAACCAATTTAAAATAGCGTTTTGAAGTAAATAAAACATAAATGCAGTAAAGAGTAAAAATAAGAATGTTGTCTGGAAGTCAGATATATTAACGTTTAACACATTATCGGTAAATAAAAGTACTGTAGAAGCAATGGCGGTTGCAAATAGTAGTCCTGCAACTATTTGAGCTAAAACAGATTGGATACTTATACGGCCATTTGCAATCTTCTTCATAATAACAAAATGAATAACAGAACTAATAATGACTGCGATCCATATTATTTGTGTAAATAATACAGGGGCATTTCCATTGGCTGTATGATCTCCAACTTCGTTAACTGTTTCATTTTTCACAAGTAAAGGACTGCTCAAAATTTTCGCTTGAGAAGGAGTAATAGTAGCTTTATTAGTCTCTAACTGGGTAAAAACAGTATCCTGAATTTGACCATTTATTTTAGAAAGCAATTGATCGATAAACTGCTTTGTTGTATTAGCAGCCGTGTAATGCATTCCTTGATTAATAATCACCTCTACTTCCGGCTTTTGTGGTGAAGGAGATTGAAGTGACAAAATTTGTTGAGACATATTCTTTGGAATCACAATCGTTGCATAGTATTTCTTTTCATTCATTGCACTGATAGCATCTTCTCTCGTGTCAATCACTGACCACTTAAAAGGAATATCTTTATTATCTAGTAACGCTTCTTTGGATTGTTCACCAGCATTCAGATTTGTCTTATTAGGCAGTTCAGCACCTTTATCATTTACCACTAATGCAACTGGCAAATCCTTGGGAGTGGGATTAACAATTGATCCTATGAAAGCAATACTAAAAATTATAACGACAATGACAATTCCTAGTAAGCTCCCCCAAAATCTTTTTTGTGAAAAAAAACTCTTAAATACGCACACGTAATCTCCCTCCTGAACATTTTGTTTTCATTGACAGGGCGTTGCATAAGGAACGCCTTGTTATATACAATGTAATTATATTCCTTATTCACACATACTCAATAATCAATATTGTGCTATTTGTTATATATACAACAAATGAGTCCTAAGTGTTAATTAAAACTGAAATCATAGACAGGTGATGAGAAAATGTTAAAAAAAACAGATTTGCGTGTTATTCGAACACGAAAAATGATTAAAGAATCGTTTATTGATTTAATCCAAGAGAAAGGCTATGAATCTATTACCATTAGGGATATTGCAGACAATGCATTAATTAACAGAGCTACTTTTTATCTTCACTATGTAGATAAGCAGGATTTGGTGGATAAATTAATTGACGAAGTTTTTGAGGAACTAACAGATATTATTAACCCTTGTATATACATCCAAAAGAAAAGAGTGAACATATCGCAATTTCAATCAATGATTGAAGCTATATTTACAAATATTTTCCATCATGCTACGTTTTATCAAATCATGTTAAGTGAAAAAGGGGTACATGGATTTAATCGCAGAATGCAAGAGGTTATTCAAGAGAAATTTAGAAAAGAATTCGCCACAATAAATTTACAAGAACAAAAGTTTTCAACTCCTCCTGAATTATTGATACATTTCATTTCTTCAGCATTGATTGGGACAGTAGAATGGTGGGTTAATAATGATTTAGTCTATTCTCCTAAACATATGGCAGTGCAGTTAGTTCACTTAGTAACGATTGGTCCATTACAGTCTTCAGGTTTTGAAATTGAAGCATAAGATAAAATTAAGCTTGTAAAGAGTTCCAAACTCACTTCAATAAGCAATTTTGAAAACATCAGCATCACCTAGTTTTTTATAAAAAATGGGATTATATCTAGAATAAGTTCCAGAAGAGATCTTGAATGTAGATAGATATAATTCCTCAATCTATCCTTATCATTTTTTACCTTTATTCCCAAATGTAAATTTCATTCTTTTTTTTAAAATTTTTTGTACCATTCTTATTTAGCAAAAATGGTAACGTTGTCATATGTTTTAACATTCAAAAAAATGTTTGAGTGTTATAGAAACATATTATACGTAGTGAATATCTCACTTCTAAATAAAGATTCATCTGCTCTAAAAAAACATCTGAACTTTCTTATATCTTATAGTCCTTTTATTTTTATAAAACTTCCTAAAGATACTGACTGAAATGAATTTTGCTTTGATTTTATCAATATAATTTTAAGTATAATACTGTACTTATCCGAGTGGATAAGTAGACTTTATTTCACCTCCTAAAAGTCTTGTAAAATAGTTATTAAATTATTCTTAAATTTGGAATAAAGTGATTGACAACCCAAAATATTGTTTGTAGAATCCATTTGTAGCTACCATTTTTACAAATAGAGGTAATTATAGGTTAATTTTCTTCTGTTTTGATGTAGTAAAATATTACCATTATGGAGAAGAGGTGGAAAAATCGCCCGATAATTAAATGAGTTTTTATTATTTTAAAGTAGTTTGTTTAATTCTTTATGATAGTTACTTATATTTAAACAATGATGGGAGAAATAAAAGATGTCAGACGATACTTTATATAAAAAATCATATTTAAATAGATTAGGGGAATTAAAGGAAAGATCACCAAAAGTTGCAGCAAAATTTATGCAGTTTGAACACGAAGTCTTTAATACAGGTACGATTCCTCCTAAAATAAAAGAGTTGATCGCTATTGCTGTAGCGCATACAACAGGATGTCCATATTGCATTGAAGCTCATGTAGCTAAGTATAAAAAACTAGGTGGAACTATGGATGAAATTTTAGAAGCAGTGACTGTAGCAGCTGCGCTTAAAGCTGGGGCTGCAATTAGTCATAGTGTAAATGCCATCAATGCCTTCGAAAGAGAGTGAATTTTTTAGTTTGTTAATTTTAGAACATATAAAATGAGGTGTAGGCGGCGTGGAAAAATTGATAGACAACCCTACTATTCCAAATAGTAGTTATTCTTCAATGATTGACTTGTTATCTCATAAGGCGAGGGTTCATCCTGAAAAGGTGGTCTACACATTTTTATATAATGACAACAAGGATGAAATTAATATTACCTATCAAGAACTTCACACGTGTGCTAAGCAAATCGCTGGTTACCTACAACATTTAGGTTTAGAAGGACAACGAGCTCTTTTAATGTATCCATCTGGAATAGACTACATTAAAGCTTTTCTAGGTTGTATCTATGCGAATGTAATACCCGTTCCCGTGTATCCTCCTGGGTTGAGCAGGAATATGTTACGTTTAAAAGCGATTATGGACGATGCAGCTACTAATATTATTTTAACAACTACGCACCTGCATTCAAAAATAAGTTTTCATTTCTCAGATGAACTTTCAAGCATGAATTTAAAGTGGATTCCGATTGACGATATATCTCATGATTATCAAGAT
>DATMFE010000294.1:0-22238 GCA_035556295.1 Ureibacillus sp. | reverse complement strand
TTAGCGATTAAATTAGTTGCATTACTGTTAGTTATGCCTGGTTGGTTAACACTATGGATAGCAATATTTGCTGATATGGGAGCGACATTACTCGTAACACTAAACAGTTTGCGATTATTAAAAGTTAGAGAATAGGTTTATATTTAAAAGGGATAAAGTTAAATTATCCCTTTTAAAATGATGAATATAAATTTTCTTTTTTAAGTAACGGGGGCATTAGTTGAAGAAGAATAGTAATTTATACGAAAACCGCTCAGATTAAACAACTGAGCGGTTTTGCTTGCCATCTACATTGCTAATTTAATGTTAAATTGTACGCTAATTGGTGTGTTATTTACATTGCATTTAGTATTTTTCTCCCCATCAACCGAACCTGTTATTTAGTAGCACTAGTTTTTTATTTTATATCAAGGTTTCTTTACTCGGTTTTATGGCTAGAGATTCATATTCTTCTCGGTTTTTGGTTAGGTTTTCGATCGACACCCTATCCAAAAACCGAGAGGAAGAAGGCTGATATATCGCCATTGAAGGGTTTATAAGATTTGGAAATATAATAAAAAATGGTATCTCGGTTCTTAGGTTACTTTTGTAAACTTACCTCGGTTATTTGATACCAGTAATATTACCTTCGTAACAATAGTCCTGTAATTTTAGACTTGATATGTTATGTAAGTAATATTACTAGCATAATTTTATCTTTGTAAAGTGGAGGGGAAGAATGGGAATGATTTAACCTTTTATCTAATACACTTAACAAAGATATTATTTTCTGACTGCAAGGGAATCAGAAGGGAGAATCTCGGGCTCCTTAGGAACTTGCAAAAAACAGGCGGGAAATGATTATGAGAAGGGCAAGTTGTTGTGGACCTACCTGTAAGCAAGGATGAAGAATAAAAGAATCTTGTTGCGGTATTGTTTATGTATGATCACTTTAGCAGGTACATTAACAAGCGAATTTTTAACTCATCAAATAAAACACCTATGCGATAGGATGGCTGGGCATCTTATTGGCACCAAAGAATCATGCGCGAACTAAACTTAACAACGGATGAAACGATTGAATATGCAAAATTAAATGCAGGGGTCGTGCAGCCATCTAAGACGACAATTAATCCGTATTATTTAGGATTAAAAATCTTTGAAGATATTGAAAGACGCTATGATAATCCAACAGAAGAAATGCGACGCTTGGGAGTAAAATCCGGATCAGGACGCGAGAAAATGTTTGAAGTGAGAGAAATTGAATCAGACATTTCCTTTATCCGAAACTATTTAACAAAAGATCTTGTTGAACAGGAAGATATGTATCTCTTTGAGAAAAAGGGATTGGAATATCGAATCAGTAATAAAGACTATGAAAATGTAAGGGACCAACTTGTTTCAATGAGAGTGAATGGTGGATTCCCTTATATAGTGGTTGAAAACGGCGATTATCTACGAAATGGAGAACTCTACCTTAAACATGGCTATGAAGGAATGGAACTGGATGCTAATTATTTAGAACGAGTTCTCCAGTATATATATAAACTGTGGGGGAGACCAGTTCATGTAGAGACGTATGTTGAAGAAAAACCATTATTGTACACCTACGATGGAAAAAAGAACACGAAAAGATTTATGTAGGCAACAAAAAAATAACCCGTGATAAGTTCACGGGTTATTTAGTGTGTACGGGTTAATATGGCTTGGAATTACGAGCTTTCTTGATGACATCATCAAGAACTTTTCTTGCATCTTTCGCACCAAGTGGGTGGAATTCTTCTGCAAATTCCTCATTGCTATTGTTTGACCCTTGATTTTTACGTTTTTCATCTAGTCCTTCTCTTAACCTACGTCCGTACTCTTCATCTGCCTGCTCAGCAAGAGCAATCAATTTATCTTGAATTTCTTGTGGACAAATGCTTAAGTCATTCACAAGGTTATTGATTAATTCATCTTTTTCCCATTGTTCAAAGTTTCGGTAAGTTTCACCAGCTTGTTTTGTATTATCATTGCGATCAATAGACTCACGTACAAGCTCTCCTTGAATCATTGGTGTATATTCTTTGCCAACCTGTTCAGCTTCTTTTAAGCCACCCATACTAGATGGTTCGTAATTCACATGTAAGTTTTGGCCTTCTGCTTTATCATTGTAATAACGTAATTGTCCACCTTCTTGGTTCGTAGCAACTCGTTTTTTCGCTGCATTGATCGGCAGTTGCAGATAATTCGCCCCAATTCGATAACGTTGTGTATCAGAGTAGGAGAATGTTCTTCCTTGTAGCATTTTGTCGTCTGAAAAGTCTAGTCCATCGACAAGAACCCCTGTTCCAAATGCAACTTGTTCTGTCTCATTAAAGAAATTTTCAGGGTTTTTATTTAACACCATTTTTCCTACTGGCAACCAAGGGAATTTATCGTTTGGCCACAATTTCGTATCGTCTAATGGGTCGAAGTCAAGTTCAGGATGAGGACCATCCTCCATAATTTGAACAAGTAGCTCCCATTCAGGATATTCTCCTCGTTCGATTGCTTCATATAAATCTTGTGTTGCATGGTTAAAGTTTTTACCTTGGATTTCCTCAGCTTCTTTAACCGTTAAGTTTTTAATACCTTGTTTAGGTTCCCAATGATATTTCACAAGAACTGCTTTGCCTTCATTGTTCACCCATTTGTATGTGTTTACTCCAGAACCCTGCATCATACGATAATTTGCAGGAATACCCCATGGTGAATAAACAAGTGTCACCATATGGAAGGATTCTGGTGAGTTTGCACAAAAGTCGAAGAAACGTCGCGCATCTTGGATGTTTGTTACAGGGTCGGGACGGAATGCGTGAATCATGTCAGGGAATTTCATGGCATCGCGAATAAAGAAGATTTTTAAATTGTTACCAACTAAATCCCAGTTACCATCTTCAGTATAAAATTTCACTGCAAACCCACGCGGATCTCTCACCGTTTCAGGAGAGTGTAGTCCATGAACAACAGTTGAGAATCGTACGAAAACAGGCGTTTTTTTGCCTTTTACCTGAAATAGTTTAGCACGTGTATATTTAGAAACGGGTTCATCACCGACAGTCCCGTAAGCCTCAAAATAACCATGTGCTGCTGCACCACGGGCATGTACAATTCTCTCGGGTACTTTTTCGCGGTCAAAGTGACTTATTTTTTCAATAAAATCGTAGTTCTCAAGGGTAGCTGGCCCACGATTTCCAACTGTTCGTATATTTTGGTTATTCGTAATTGGATGACCTTGTCTGTTTGTCAATGTATCATCATTTTCAATATTTGTTTGATTATTATTTTGGTTTGATGAATCGTTTGTCATGGTGTAGCCTCCTGATGTTAAAATAATTCGCTCAATGAATATGCTGTCCTCATGTGTTATAAATTAAGCAAAAAAGAAAGAGAAATTTCAAAAGGTAGTAGCTCAAATCCGCCAAGAAACAATTAAGTCCGGTTTTATCCAACCAAACTAAATAGCAATAATAATCGGCAAGATCATTGGTTTTTTATTTGTTTGTTCATATACATAATTTCCTACCTCTTTTTTAATCGCGCGGCGCATACCTGGCACATTTGCATCATTAAATGGATCAATTGTTCTTTTAACTACTTGATTAATATTACTTAACAATTCTTCATTATTTTTTGCGTAAACAAATCCGCGTGAGATACTATCAGGATCTGAAATGCGTTCGCCATTTTCCTTACTAATTGTCACAACAATTACTAGCATTCCTTCTTCAGACAATTGTTTTCGGTCACGCAGTACGATATCACGAACCTCATCATCACCTGCATTGTCTACGTATGTGTCCCCAGCGGTAACACTTCGAGTTTGACGCGCTTCACCATTTTGTATATCCACAACGTCACCATTTTTAATAATGAAAGTATGACCTTTTTCGACACCAACAGCTTCTGCTAGATTACGGTGAAGATGGAGCATACGATATTCCCCATGTATTGGTATAAAATACTTAGGCTTCATTAATGTAATCATTAGTTTCAAATCTTCCTGGTAACCATGACCTGAGACATGCATACCTGTAATGGATGCTGAACCGTAAATTACATTGGCACCCAGCTGAAATAAATTATCGACAATTTGGGAAACATCTTTTTCATTTCCAGGTATTGGTGAAGCAGCAAAGATTACTGTATCACCAGGTAAAACTTTTACATCTCGATTACTATTTGTAGATAGTCGTGACAAAGCGGCAAGTGGCTCACCCTGACTTCCTGTACATAACACGGTTACTCTTTCTGGTGGAAGTTGTCTAACGTCACGTGCATCGACCAACATCCAATCTGGTATATCTAAGTAACCCCTATTCCTAGCAACTGAAACGACGTTTACCATACTTCGCCCTAACAATGCCAATTTTCGATTTGTCTTCTTACATGCTTCGACAATTTGTTGCACTCTATTTACATTTGAAGCAAATGTCGAAATAATGACTTTACCTGTCGCACTAAAGAATGCTTCATCAATATGTTTACCAACTTTACTTTCAGATGGGGTCATTCCTGGCCTTTCAGCATTTGTACTCTCGGAAATTAAAGCTAAAATTCCCTCATCACCTATCTTTGCCATCTTATGGATATCGGTATATTGATCATTTACTGGAGTTAAATCAAATTTAAAATCACCTGTATGAACAACCTTTCCTTCTGGTGTGTCAAAAACAATACCTAAACAGTCTGGAATACTATGGCTTGTTCTAAAGAAACTAACTTTAATCGTTCCAAAATCTAAATTAGAATTTGCATTAATTTCAACTAAAGTAGATTCCCGTAGTATTTTATGTTCCTTTAATTTAAGTTCAATTAAACCTAGAGTAAAACGAGTAGCATAAACAGGAACATTTAACTTCTTTAAAAAGTATGGAATGCCACCAATATGATCTTCATGACCATGCGTTACAACCAAGCCTCTAATTCTATGATGATTTTCTTGCAAGTAAGTAACATCAGGGATAATCAAGTCAATACCTAGTAATGCTTCACCAGCAAACTTGGCACCACTATCAATGATGACTAAATCATCACCATACTCAATGACATACATGTTTTTTCCGATTTCATTTATTCCACCTAACGCAAAAATCGACAAAGTATTTTGTTTTTCTGTCAACGAAGCTCCCTCTTTTCTTAAACAACTTTTCCTAGATGCTAACTTTGGCAATATTTTGTTACATAACACTTTTTAGTATATCTATTTGGAAAATGTCCTATACGAGAGTTCACAAGGTTTAACTATCAAAATTCTCCATTCCAAAATATCTTTTTCTATTAAAATTCAAAAAATAAGTATGAAATTCTATCAACTCGAATACAATTCTATAAGTTTATCTTTTGAAAATTTATAGTAGAGGGATGAAATAGAATGCAGATGTTTATGATTAGTTGGATATTTCTATTAGGAATCGCTTTTTTTATATTAGCCTTTTTCTTAGAGCCATTATTAATGGTCGGTTCGTATCTATTAATTTCATTCATAATGTTCTTATGGGGATATATAGAGTTAAAAAAGGAAATGGATAAACGAAGTGAAGAGGAAATGGAAACGATAGAAGACCTTTTAAAAGATATTCCTCATACGAAATCGACACTTTCAGAGGATTTATTAAGTAGTTTGCTTTTAGATGAAAGAACGAATACATTCTATGTGGCAAATAGAGAAGGTACTGATTTAGAGTTTGAGTATAAATCGTTTCCATTTTCAAAATTGTTAGAAGTGGCAGTATTGGAAGATGGGAAAATGAAGTATCTATTTCCTAGAGACGGTATATTGGGCGGACAAGTAAATGAAAAAGGACAATCGATTATTAATGTTATTGAAGCTGAAGAAGATGACTATGAGGAAATAGAAGATGAAGAAGATCAAGATGCAATCAATAAACTAACTTTAAAGGTCGTTGTGGATGATTTTTCAAATCACACAATTGAATATGCGTTTGTTGAAAAAGAGGACCCAATTGAAAAAGACAGCGATGACTATAAGGATCTAATAAAAGAATGTACGAATTGGTATCAAATGATTAGTATTGCTATTAATCAAAATAAACACGAGAAGCGATTGGTTGGCCCTTGGGTTTAAAATAATTATCTTAAAATGTTAACACTCTTTTAGCCTACTCCATATTTTAGAAGTGGAGGAGGGTTTACATGATAGCAACAGAAACCTTATCGATTCAAGGTCACATCTTTACAGCGGTAACTGTGTATTTACCAAAAACAACTCTGTTAACAATCTCAAATGATATCGGCTATATTATGTGTGGCGCATTGGATGTTGGATTGTTGAATAGTAGACTGGCTGATCGGAAAATTGTTGCAGGGCGAGCGGTAGGTGTAAAAACAATTGACGAATTGTTGAAAGCTCCACTCGAGTCAGTAACCTATGAAGCAGAGAAATATGGAATTGTAAAAGGTATGATTGGTGAAGAAGCACTATTAAAGATGATTTAGATTTTGAAAGTGACGTATTTGTTCAAAAGCAAATACGTCACTTTTTCATTTGCTAAAAAAGTGCATATATTTAAAAACTTTAATCTGACCTTGGGGAGAGATTATTATTTTTTCTCAAAATAAGATAACTACACTGCGAATATACAAGAATTTTGATAAAATGAATGACAATATGATTGAAATGGAGAATACAAAGTGAAAACCTTTAAGAAAGTTTATGTAGAAATTATTAGTGTGTGCAACCTCGCTTGCAGTTTTTGTCCCCCAACGAATCGGACAAAAGGGATGATTAAACTTGAGGATTTTAATAGAATATTAGACCAGCTTAAACCTCATACAAAATATATATACTTACACGTAAAGGGTGAGCCACTAATGCACCCTCGAATTGATCAGCTTCTTGATGCAGCGCATGAAAAGGGATTTAAAGTAAACATTACGACAAATGGAACGCTCATCAAAAAAAATCGAGATAAGCTATTAGGTAAACCTGCGTTAAGACAAATTAACTTCTCATTACATAGTTTTGATGGACATGAAGGATCTGAAAATCGTGAGAAATACCTTGGTGATATTTTAGAGTTTGTTCGTGAAGCAAAAGAACAGGGCATTCTTATCTCGTATCGTTTATGGAACTTACAACGAGGACAATCAACGGATTTAGCAAGAAGAAGAAATAGAGAAACATTAGACATCATTGAGAAGGAATATAACCTTGATTATAAAATTGAAGAAAAGGTAGTACCTGGAGGCGGTGTGAAAGTCGCACACAACGTATATCTAAATCAGGATCATGAATTTAGTTGGCCAAGTTTATTCGCTCCAGAAGATGAAGGAAAAGGGTTCTGTCATGCCCTAAGAAGTCATGCTGCAATACTAGTTGATGGAACAGTTGTACCATGCTGCCTCGATGGAGACGGGATTATTAAACTAGGAAATGTAAATGACCAATCTTTTACGGAGATTGTTGAGGGTGATCGAGCAAATCGAATTGTAGAAGGATTTTCTAACCGAGTTGCAGTGGAAGAACTTTGTCGAAAGTGTGGTTTTCGTCAGAAGTTTGGTGTTTGATAAGAGGATATCACCAAACAGCTAATTTGAAAGAAGATTTATGTCGAAATCTTTATATTTTTTTGCAAATTATTAACATTTATGTTGTATGATTGTAAAAAATACTCGTTTCATGGGGGATTTCATCGGTGATCAAAATAAAAACTACGCTTATGCTACTCATCTTATGTTTCCTACTATTAGGATGTAACGTGAAAGAAGAGGAATTAACGATAGGGATGATCCCTCTGAGATCGGAAGAAAAATTAGTAGATGACTTTGAACCAATTAGAAGATATTTAGAAGAACAATTAAATATACCAATTAAATTTGTTGTAACAGATAATTACGCAACTCTTGTGGAAGAGATGAAAAATGAGACGATTGATATTGGGTGGTTTGGAGCTTTCTCTTATGTTGCTGCAGACAGTCAGTTAGATTTAACACCTTTAGTTCTTCTGGAAAGAAAAGAAGAAGGAATATACTATCAATCTTTAATCATTACACATATAGACACGAACATTCATACAATAGAAGATTTAAAAGATACTTCTTTTGCGTTTGTGGACGCAGGCTCTACATCAGGTTTTATATTACCTTATGCTTTATTAAAAAGTAGAGATATAGACTATAAACAATATTTCAGAGAGTTCCATTATTCTGGTTCCCATGAGGAAGTTGCAATTGATGTAAAAAACAAACATGTAGATGCAGGTGCAATTAGTAGTACCCAGTATAATAAGTTAATAAAAACAGGCGAAATAGACGTGAATGATTTTAGAGTTATTTGGAAATCAGAAGATATCCCCGGGTCACTCTTTGTTGCAAAAAATACTCTTGATAAAAAACTGCAAGATGAATTTATTAGTGCATCAAAATCAATACATGACGCTCAGCCTAAGGCACTGAAGAGATTTGATGATTCCATAGAGAAGTATATTGAGGTAGACAAAAATATATATCATTCTATAAGAAATATTTCTACCATTCTCGGAAAAGATGAATTGGTTGAATATTTCTTTAACAATAAATGAATTTGCCTGGGGATGGGTGAACACCTTGAAAACAAGAAGTATAAAAGTATGGGCAATGTTATTTATATTGCTGGTGTGCTTAATTACAATGATACTATTTGGATATATTTCATTTCAAAGTTTAAAGCAAAATCTCGAATTACAATATAAACAAGAAGCTGATTCCGTATTAAATCAAACAGCAACCTCTTTTGATAGTTCTTTTCAAACGGTTGAAAACTTTTTAGAACAACTCGAGCAAACAATACAGCTACAGCAAAATCTAGATAGCGAAGAGTTTAAAACTTTATTTAATACGTATCAAAGTGTTATTCCTTCAAATGGTTCTCTCATATACGGTTATGTGAATGATCGTATTTATATTGGAAATGATATGGAGGTTCCAAATGATTTTAAGCCATTTAATAGAGAGTGGTATAAATACGCTTTATTAAATAAAGGGGACATTAATTGGACTGTTCCTTACCTAGATTATTTTAATCAAACACTAGTAATCTCTGCTTCAAAATATATAAATAGCGCTAATAATAACGGTGTTATTGGAATTGACCTTCAGTTAAATGAATTAAGTAAAATTATTAGTAATTCATCCATTGGAGAAAATGGACTAGTTATGCTGTTAAATCAGGATGGTACGGTTATTGCCAATCGTAATAGCTACCTTATCGGCGAATCTATATTCGGAAATGAGTACAGAAAAATAATCGAACAATCTAGAATGGACTACATACCTCTTGAAATCGATGGAAAAAGTTATATTATTCGTTCAAGTAATTTTAAGCGGAATGGCATGAATATCATTACGGCCATAAGTGAAGATGAATTGAACAATCTATTAATGCAGAATTTAATCCCGATTTTAGTAACAGGGGTAATTTGTATATTAATATTTAGCGTTATTGGATATGGTCTTACTTTAATTTGGATGAGGCCTTAAAAAAAATTAGGGATTCTGATGAATCACGTAGAGTATGGAAATTACCATGTCCGTGCTAAAGTGAAAAGCTATCAAGAGATTTCACGATTAGCACAAGGATTCAATAGTATGATTCATGCTATAAAAAAACGTGATCGGGATCTAATAATATCCAATCAAGAGCTTAGAATTACAGAGGAACGACTTCGTAAAAAGTATGATGAACTAAAAGAATCACAAAAAGTGCTGAAAATTAGTGAAGAAAAGATTGCGCATCTCGCTTCGCATGATTCTTTAACAGGGTTATTGAATCGAAGAAGTTTATACGATCAATTAAATAAATCAATTGAAATTGATAAAGAAAGTCCACTAGCAGTTATTTTTATCGACTTAGATAATTTTAAAATGATCAACGATACACTAGGTCATTCTTTTGGAGATCGACTAATTGTAAAAGTGGCAGATATGTTGAAAAATATTTCACCACTGTATAAACGGGTTGCAAGAATAAGCGGTGATGAATTTATAGTAATCGTTCATCATGTTGAATCTCAACAACAGGTTGAGCTTATTGCAAAAGAGATTGTAGATTTATTTGATAATGGGATAGTCATTGATTCTAAAATATTAAATGTAACAGCTAGTATTGGAGTTGCATTGTATCCTAATCATGCTTTGACAGCAGAAGACCTATTAAAAACTGCTGATATGGCCATGTATCGTGCAAAAGGTTCTGGTAAGAATGGCTATCGATTATTTGATGAGAGTATTCAGCAAGAAATCGAAGAAAAGTCTGAGATTGAATCTGGTATTAGGAAGAGTCTTGAAATGAATGGTTTTGAGTTACATTACCAGCCAATTTATAATACGATAGATCAAAAAATTACTAGCATAGAAGCATTACTCCGTGTAAAATCAACAGAATTATTGAAGTTTGGTATTCTAAAAATCATCCAAACTGCAGAAATGACAGGGCAAATAATAGAAATTGATAAATGGGTATTAGAAAATGCATGTATTGCGATTAAACGAATTAATAAGCATCTCAATAAACCAATCAGTATATCAGTGAATATTTCACCAATTCACATTATGCAACAAGATTTTGTTACAAATGTTAGTAGTATTATAGATAGTACTGGTACTCCTCCAGAATGGCTTCAATTAGAGATAACTGAAACATCATTAATGAAATCATTTGAAACGAATTTAAAAAAGCTAGAAACACTGAAAGCAATGGGGATATCCATTCATCTTGATGATTTTGGTACAGGTTATTCATCGTTAAGCTATTTAAATAGCTTACCAATTAATCGTGTGAAAATAGATAAGAGTTTCATTGATGTCATGTTGCAATCTGAAAAAGAACGAAATATCGTTGAGACAATCATTAGCTTGGCACATAATATCGGGTTACAGGTTGTAGCAGAAGGGGTAGAGTATAAAGAACAATTTGAAATGCTAACGAAATTTAATTGCGAGCTTATCCAAGGTTATTTTATTAGCAAACCTATTAACTATGAAAAAATTGTCATGAAATTGCTAGAAGACGATGTTACTATCAAAGTGTAAATAGTTATAGAATTTTTATTTTTTCTGTATAATATGATATGGGAAAAATTGAATGATCTTATAAAAGGAAGATGTGAAATGAATATATGATAAAAATTACTTCAGATAGTACATGCGACCTTTCAACAGAGATTCTAGAAAAACTAAATATTTCATTAATGCCTTTACATGTATTGGTCAATGATCAAGATTTCCGAGACGGTGTGGATATCACACCAAAAGATATTTTTAAATATGTGGGTGAACAGGGGAAGTCTTGTAAAACAGCAGCGGTTAATACTTTTGAATATGAAAGTTTTTTTAAAGAGCTTTCAGGAAACTATAAAGCTGTAATACATATTTCGCTAGGTTCAGACTTCTCTTCAAGCTATCAAAATGCGAAAATTGCATCTGAAAACTTTGATAATGTATTTGTCATTGATTCAAAAAATCTATCAACAGGTAGTGGACATGTTGTTTATGAAGCGGCTTTAATGGCAAGTGAAGGACAAACTCCTGAAATGATCTGTAGTAAATTAGAAGAAATGATACCAAAAGTAGATGCAAGTTTCATTATTGATAAAATGGATTATTTACGTAAGGGTGGACGTTGCTCAGGTGTCGAGGCATTAGGAGCAACCTTACTGAAAATCAAACCTTCTATCGAAGTGGTTGATGGGAAAATGGTAGTTGGAAAAAAATATCGTGGGAACTTTGATCGTTGTATAGAAAATTATGTAAAAGAGCATTTAGAAAATAATGATAATATTGATTATAGTCGAGTGTTCATCACTCATTCACATTGCACACCAGAGACGATAGAAAAGGTGAAAAATGTGATTCGTATGTATGTAGACTTTGATGAGGTAATTGAAACTACTGCAGGTTGTACAATCTCTGCTCATTGTGGTCCAAATACGTTAGGAATTCTTTATAAAAGAAAAAATTGATAATCAGATAAGTGGTAATTGAATATTTGTAATGCCATCCGAACACAGAGGATGGTGCCAACTTATGTGATCATCACAGATGAAATAGGTTATAAACCGATAACTAAATGAGTACAAAAGGGTTACTTGAAAGTTTTCTTTCTAGTAGCCTTTTTTAAGTAGAATAATGAACATTTCGAGTAATGAAGCTTGTTGTCAGCCCGACAAATAAAATAGTGACAATGGAAAGGAGTAATGTACTAGCAGAAATTAATAATCCTCCTAATAAAACAACAATTGCATCGATGATAAAAATTATTACGCCAACATTAATCCCTGTTTTGTCGCAAATAAACTGAGCAATTAAATCTGTACCTCCAGTGCTTGTCTTAAAACGCAACATCAAACCAATGCCAAAGCCAACTAAAACCCCACCAATCATTGAACTGATCATAGGCTCCAAACGAATTAAATGTTGTAGTGGTCGAAAAACATCGATTAAGAAGGATGAGATAATCATTCCATGTAAACTATTGTAAAAGAAATCACGATAATAGAACCAAGCAATGGTGAAAATGGGAATGCTTAAGGAGATAATCATGAGGCCAGGTTTTAAATTCCATAAATAGTTCAGTATTAGACCAATTCCAATAATTCCTCCATCTAAAATTTCATAAGGAACCAAAAATAAATTTATTCCTAATGCGATTATGGCACTACTAATAATAATGATTAATCCTTTGTTAAAAAGATACATACATTTCCTCCGAATCGAGTGGACATGTATGTATCTTATGAAAGCTAAGAATGAAAAATGTGTTTAAGATATTTGGAGAATTTCAGTTCTTAATTATTTTATTACACATAGATATTTATGGGTGAATCGATACAGCAGTTCCATTTGGAATTGTTTGAGCAAGCTCTTCAACATCATGATTGTGCATACGTATACAACCTCTTGATACAGACTTGCCTATTGAACTTGGATCATTAGTGCCGTGAATACCATAATGCTCCTTCGATAAACTAAGCCACATTGTACCAAAAGGTCCTCCGGGGTTTGGAGCCCTATTTACAACAACAAAATTCCCAACAGGCGTTTGAAAAAGCATTCGACCAACAGCAATTGGATATGTTTTTGTAATACATTATTTCGATACACACTTAATGTCCGTTTATTAATTGATACATCAATTCTGTATGGAATGGATGATGGGTCGGGTAAGTTAGGTATTTCAATTCGTTGCCCTACGTAAATTACATCAGGATTTATCGATGGGTTTGCTCCGATGATAAAGGCTAGTGGAATACGATAATCTCTAGAAATTTGAACTAGCGTCTCACCTGGCAGTACTGAATGGTACAAGGAAATCCCTCCGTTTCCAAATAAGCATTAATACAGTTTATGTGAACTTGTGAAATCGTTTCAAGATGGAACAAATAACTGTTCAAAATAAGATGAAAAAAATTAACAAAAATTAACAATAATTTCATTGCAAAACTAACGGTGTTAGTTATAATAAAACTAATGGTATTAGTTTTGGTGTGAGTTAGTTTTGATTCGATCAAAAAGAAAAAGGAGATGTATATATGAAAGTTACAAAGTTTGGTAATCTTTATCAATTAACGATAATGCCACGTTTATTTCCAGTGAATTGTTATCTTTATGAGGAAGAGCATGAGTTAACTCTTATCGATGCAGGGTTGTCATCTAGTTTTAGAGGGATAGTGAAATTAATTAAAGAAATCAATAAACCGTTAACAAATATTGTGTTAACACATGCACACGGAGATCATGTAGGTTCATTAGATCAATTAAAACAGCTTTTTCCTAATGCTATTGTTTCAATATCTGAAAGAGATAGTCGAATATTAAAAGGGGATTTATCTTTAGATGAGGGTGAACCACAATTACCGATTAAAGGTGGAGTGGATAAAAATCTAAAAACAGTGCCTGATAAATTATTAAAAGAAGGAGATCGTATTCATTCTTTTAAAGTCATTAGCACTCCTGGACATACACCAGGATCGATTACACTATACAATGAAGAAAAGGGAATTATTATCGCGGGTGATGCAATGCAGACAAGAGGGAAGGTTGCGGTATGTGGGCAACTAGTACCTTCGTTTCCCTTCCCAACTTTTGGAACATGGAATAAAGACGTTGCTATCCAGAGTGCAAAAAAGTTATATGAGTTAAAACCAACTTTACTAGCTGTAGGTCACGGTAGGGTAATAGAAAACCCTCAAGAATTGATTAAACAAGCAATTGAGAATGTTAATAAGAAATTAGTAAATGTTTAAGGACTGATAAAATTGCCGCGAGTAGGATTAGATTTAAATAGAATAATTAAAACAGCAATAGAAATTGCTGATAATGAAGGAATAGAAGCAGTAACACTTGCAACACTTGCAAGAAGATTATCCGTAAAATCGCCATCATTATTTAACCATATTAATGGTCTATCAAGTCTAAAACGAGAAATGTCTCTATATGGGTTAAACTTACTGTTTGATAAATTAAAATGTGCAAAACAAGACAAACAATCGAATGATGCAATGGTAGCAATTGCAAATGCGTATATTGAATTTACAAGAGAGCATCCAGGGTTGTACGAATTGACAATAAAGGCGCCCGAAGAAAATGATCAAGAGATAGAAGAAATTAGTAATGGTATTATTAAACTAATAATTGATGTATTAGGTGATTTTCAGTTAGACGAAGAAGCAATAATCCATACCATTCGCGGGTTTAGAAGTATTTTACATGGATTTGCATCTCTAGAACAAAAAGGTGCATTTGGGATGCCAATAAGTACCGAAGAGAGCTTTCATTTTATCATCAAATCTTTTTTAGCGACACTTAAATCAAAATAATAAAAATCTGAAGTAGACGCCAGAGTACGAGTTATTGTACTCTGTTTTTTAATGATCAAAAGGATAACTAAAATTTGTCATTATTTCATTTCTCGGGAAATAATGTCGAAAGAATTAATAATTACTCGACTTATGTATTGTCTTACAATCTCACACGTTCATTGGAAATAACCTCTTAATTTGACAATGCATTCAATATGAGCTTTCAACATTATTTACAAAGCTAGTAGTGATTAATTACCTAAATTTTTCAATTCCATATATTAAATTTTAGAAACTATTATATAATGATAATTGTTTATTAATTTGAAAGTTTCAATGAAATATGGAGGAAGACATGCGCAAATATATTGGAGAAGCCATGTTAATCATTACAGCAATCATTTGGGGAAGCGGATTTGTATTTTCTGCAGTTTCATTGGAGTATTTTACCCCTTATCAATTACTTGCTATACGATTTACTATTGGTGTAATTATTTTAAGTTCAGTATTTTATAAGAGATTAAAGAAAATTAAAAAGTCAACGTTGATAAGTGGATTATTGTTAGGAGTACTACTTTACCTTGCTTTTCTGCTTCAAACTGTTGGATTGCAATACACGACACCTTCTAAAAATGCTTTTATTACAGCTGTGAATGTCGTAATTGTTCCTTTTATAGCGTATCTTGCTTATCGAAGAAAAATAGACAAATTTGAATTGATTGGTGCTTTTCTTGCAATTATTGGGATTGCCTTTTTATCTCTTCAATTTAGTGCAGAAGTTAATATTGGTGACTTATTAACGTTAGCATGTGCTTTTGCATTCGCTTATCAAATATTCTATACAGCAAAATTTGTTAAAGATGAAGATCCTATTCTATTAACTGTTGTACAAATGGGAGTTGCTGCAATTTTAGGATGGATTGCGGTTGTTATAAAGGGGGATCTAAACTTCACCTTTGAATTAGAGGGAGTATTATCAACAGTATACTTAGGTATTTTCTCTACAACTTTAGCATACTGTTTCCAAACAATAGCACAAAAATATACGTCTGAAACAAAGGCTGCCATCATTCTATCAACGGAAGCATTCTGGGGTATGGTATTTTCAATTATATTATTAAGTGAAATCATAACCACTCGAATGATTGTAGGTGCTATATTGATCTTAATAGCCATCTTAATCTCAGAAACAAAACTCGCATTCTTAAAAAAGAAAGAAGTAAACGAGAATAATATTTTGCAAGAATAATGCTTTAAAAAGTATCTGAAAGAAACTCTCTTTCTGATACTTTTTTTATTTATTGAAAGATAAATGGTTGATTATCTTGAAACCGAAATAAATAAAACTTATAATTCGTATTAAACGAAGTGAATTACTTAGTAATTAAAATTATTTAGTTTTAGAGTAAATAATAAATACATAGATGGGGATGGGTGTAAATGGGAAATCCAATTGAAGTCGATCAAAAAGGAAAATTTAATAGACAGACTAATCGTTTTATAAGCAAGTTTGGGAATGAAGCCGGGCAGTTACCAGTTGAAGCGAATCGATATCGATTAATTTGGTCTGAAATCTGTCCTTGGGCACATCGTACGGTTATTGTAAGAAAGCTACTAGGATTAGAGGATGTTATTAGTTTAGGCACTGTAGCACCAATGCGTCCCGATGTACCAAGGGTTGACTGGGATTTCACGTTAGATGAAAACGGAGTAGATCCAGTACTTGGTATTCACTATTTAAGCGAAATTTACTTAAAAACAGATGCTGAATATACTGGACGCCCAACAGTACCAGCACTGGTAGATGTTAAGGAAGGTAAAGTTGTGAATAACGACTATTTTCGCTTAACTAATTATTTTGAATTGGATTGGGCACCTTTTCATAAAGAAAATGCACCAAACTTATATCCTGAACATTTGAGAGAAGAAATTGACGCTCTAAGTGATATTATTTTCCATGATGTAAACAACGGTGTGTACAAATGTGGATTTGCTCGATCACAAGAAGCTTATGAGGAAGCATACGATGTCTTGTTTGATAGATTGGATGAATTAGAAGGAAGACTAGCTCAAAACCGATTCTTGTTTGGCGATTATATAACAGATGCAGATGTTCGGTTATATACAACGTTAGTGAGATTTGATGTTGCTTATTATGCAGCGTTCAAAACGAATCGCAATCGAATTATAGATTTTCCGAATTCATGGGGATATTTGAGAGATTTATATGAGACACCTGGATTTGGCGATACAACAAACTTCCATGCAATTAAAATGCATTATCATTTATCGAATCATATCGCAAGTGATGATCAAAAAAGCCTAAATATTTTACCGAAAGGTCCAGATACATCAATTTTCAACACTCCACATAATCGGGAGAAACTTAGTGGTAAAAAAGAAAAATTTCTTATCTAATTGTATTGCTGAAAAATTAAAAAACTTCGGTAAAAATTAACCGTTAAAAGGGGATTGAAAAATGATTATTCGAGATGCTTTACCAAGTGATTTTCCGAAAATTAAAGAATTACGCTTAAATGCATATGGGGAGCATGCAACTAAAATACCTGATGACCATTGGAATGCGTTAAAACAACAAATAATTTCAGATGAATCTGTTCCTGGATTGGAAACAATGGTGGCAGAGATTGATGGTGAAATTGTTGGAACTGTCGTTTTATTTCCCTCAAATACCCAGGGTTATCAAGGGTTAGTAGAAGAGGAACTTAAATATCCAGAACTTAGAAAGCTAGCAGTTTCCAAAAAGGCAAGAGGTAAGGGAGTAGCAAAAGCATTAATAAAGGAATGCATAGAACGAAGTAAGAAAAAAGGTTATTCTGCTATGGGGTTGCATACCTCTGATTTTATGGAAACAGCTATGAGGTTATATGAGAAGATGGGCTTTGTTAGAAAACCGGAAGATGACTTTGTACCATTAGAAGATGGTATTATTGTAAAAGCATTTCAAATTACATTCTAATAGATGTAGCGCTTGTCGATGTTGCAAAGTAATTTTTAACAATTGTCTAAAATTAACCCGAAAATATGACATAAATAAAGAGGCATCAATTTCGATGCCTCTTTACTATTTATTGTCCTGCTTCGTAATAATACATGTCATCAATTAGGTAATATCCATCTTCATTAATCACTACATAATATTCTGCAGTTTCGGCGTATGGGATACTGTTACCATTTGCGTCGTATAAGTCATACTCTTCATAAGTAGTAACAATTGCATAGCCTTCTTCTTCGAAAATATCAATTCCCGTTATTTCAGTATACCAATAATCAAATGTTGTGTTTGAACCATGGTAGTCATCAATTTGTCGTTCAATTTCTTGATAAGCATTGCTTTCTGGTGAAATCATGTCCTGAATCCAGTAAAAGTCACCATCATTAATCGACAACTCGTAATACTCAAAATAGGAAGTAATAAAGCTTGTTAATGTTTCTTCATCGAAATAATAACCGAAAGTATTTAGATAATCATCAAAATTAACAGATTCGTCTGTTCCATTTCCATAATACTGTTCATACCATTTCCAAAATTCCGAGTAATCTTCACCAAGGTCATTCACATCAGTTTCATAACCTGCATAAACATTTACTGCCATTACTTCTGACGCAGTCATTGGAGTTTTAATCCACTCATCAAAGTAATCTTTAACTGTATGAAGTGGAATTGCGAAAGCAAAAGATTGATAGTTTAAATAAACAATTGAGTTAATACCTATAACTTTACCAGTTGTCGCATCAAATAGTGGGCCACCACTACTACCTTGGTCTATTTGAGCATCAATTTGATATAATTCATCATAAACGAAATTATACCCATCAATTGTCATTTCCCTATTTGTACCAGTTAAATAACCAATTGAAGCTGAATTTTCGAACCCTTGTGGGCTACCAATTGCAATTACTTCAATACCAATGTCAGATGAATTGTTTTCAATCAGAAGTGATTTTGTCTTTTTATAATCTTCACTTTGAATAAGAGCAATATCTAAAGTATCAGAAATGCCAATGACTTTTCCTGGAGATTCTTGACCAGCACTATTCCGAACAAGTACGTCTGAAAAACCTGCAACTACATGGGCATTTGTTACGATATAGCCACCATCAGCATATAGAAAACCCGATCCATGACCATCTTGCGTAATGATGGTGAAAACTTTCGGTAAAGATTCTTTAATTATTTGGGTTTTTTCCTTTTTCTCGACTACTTCTTTTTCTATATCTTCTTTTGAATCTTTTTCGTTTTTATTATCCTTTGAATCCTCTTTCTCTTCATCATCTTTTTCATTAGTTTTAACAACTTGCTCGATGTTTTTATTGTTTATTGGTGTTGGTGTCGCACTATTTTGACCGTTAAAGTAAGTAAATAATCCGTAGCTAACTGCAAGGACTACAATTATGAGTGCCGATACACCAGAAATAATCCAAACCTTCATATTCTTTTTAGGTGGTTGTTGATTATAACGTTGTGGATTATTAGGCTGAAATTGACCGTTTCCTTGCTGCTGGTACTGAGTATCTCCTTGAGATTGGGACTGTGGCGTACTAGGTTGTTGGTAGTGCTGTTGACCATGTTGTTGGAAATCGCCACCATTAGGTTGCGGATAGTTTTGATTCCCCTGTTGATCAAAATGGTGAGCGATTGGTTCTTCATAAGAAGGATATGATTGTTCATCATGTGATTTAAAAGACCCACCATTTTGCTGATTACCCATTCCTTGGTTTACAAATGAGTGCCCACAATTCCCACAAAACTTAGACCCATTTTGGTTACTTTCACCACAATTTGGACAAAACATTACCCCACCTCCTATATAATATTTAAAGTGAAAAACGTTTTTATAAAAAACTTTTGCTATTAAAACGTAACTAGATTCATTGAAACACACATAAATAACTATGTTTTACTCATAGACTTATAGTTTTATAGTACCCCTTATCACATACTTAATATACATGATGATTTAGAAACGTGAAATAATATTTTTTCTAAAATTTGAAAAATTATTAAATATTGTAAGAAATGGAAGTGTGTAAGTATACATTTTCTATTGTCAAAAAAATAGCCTATAGGTTGGGGTTGGGGGAATGACATTGGAGAATTTGCTTGAACGAGTGAAAAATACACGTGATCTGCTTAGAAAAAGTAAGATTAAAAACGATACTAGATGAATTTGATAAGCAATGTATGAATTTGGACTGGGAAAAAAGAAAAAGAAAATATACAAAAATGATGGAAAGTCCATTTCGATTTTTAGAGGAAGTGCCTATTTGTTCTATTATGATATGACAAAAATCCTATTTTCATATCATACTGATGAAAATAAACCAACCTGGATTCAAGATGATCTTCATATGGAGAACTTTGGTGCATTTCAAAATGAGAACAGTGAAATAGTATATGATGTAAATGATTTTGAGGAAGGATATATCGGTTCTAATTTCTACGATGTATTAAGAATGTCAGTAAGTATTGCATTATATGGTAAACAACAGGGATTATCCACTGATAAACAACGAGGAAGAATAAAAAAATTCCAGCATACTTTTTACCTTACAGGGAAAACTTTTGGAATAAATACGAGCATCAAGCAAAAAAGAGTCGTTGCAACTGAAAAGGCCATGCATCATTTGGAAGATCCTCATTTGGGTTATTTAAAAATAAATGAAAGATATTTTTATGTTCGTGAAAGATCTCCTTAGTAAGAAGAAAGTAAAATCAGAGCAACCTAAGACAACAAAAGAATTTGATGAAACATTAAATATTATGGGAAGATTAACAGCAAAAATACATTCTCGTGCAGTTGTTGATACTGAACAGGACGTTTTCCATCATGAAAGTGAAGAAGAATTTATTCAAGCGATTGGTGATGATTTTCATTCATTCTGTAAACAAATATTACTTACATCTATCACTAATAAGGATCAAGTGAAACAGGATTATGCATTGTTCAGTGAATGGGCGAATGAGGAATTCAGTGATAAAAACAGCGTCTTATCATAAAGACTTTTTGAAGGCTACTCTAGATGAAGAGTAGCTTTTTATACGTAAAAAAATTAAAAAAACAACTCATAATTACTTCTGTTTTTGGAATTATAAATGACGTAAGACAAAATGGAGGTGTTTATTAATGGAGAACAATAAAAATCGTACAGTATCAGGTACTGATATCAATGAAGTAAAGCGTCAAAATGCAGGTGGAGCAGGTGCAGGTTCAAATGGATCTTTCGGAGCATTTTCTTCAAGCACTGATCCTCAAAAAGTGAGAGAAGAAATCGCTCAAGAAGCGGGCCCATTCGGTTTTGGTAAAGCAGGTTCTAACCAATCATTTGGTGGCCAATCATCTTCATTTGGTAGCCAATCATCATTTGGTAAAACAGCTTCAGGAACTGACATTCAAAAAGTTCGTGAGGAAATTGCTCAAGAAGCAGGCCCATTCGGATCTGGAACAGCTAGCTCAAACCAATCATTTGGTGGCCAATCATCATTTGGAAGCCAATCATCATTTGGTAAAACAGCTTCAGGAACAGATATTCAAAAAGTTCGTGAAGAAATTGCGCAAGAAGCAGGTCCATTTGGACAATCAGCTTCAAGACAATCATCTACTGGTAACACAACTGTTGCAGGTACAGACATTGAAGAAGTAAAACGTCAAAATGCACAGTCAAACCAAAACAAAAACTTTAATCAATAAAAATAAAACGCCTCTTTAATGAGGCGTTTTATTATGCTTTACTGGGTTAGTTTGTTTTTAAAACGTCATGATCAACGTATCGTTCACCATTAAGTTCGCTAATTAGATTGATGGCAACTTTTGCACCATCACCAGCTGTAATAATTGTATGTACACTTACACCAGCACAAGTTCCTGCAGCCCAAATGCCCTCAACATTCGTTTTACCTAAAGCATCCACATCAAAAATTGTCTTCACTCTTGGTTCAGTTCCAGGTTTTGTAGCAAGGCCGATTTGTTCAGCTATATCAGTTAAAAAACCTGTTGCTAAAATAATGTTTTTAGCCTCAATTAATCCATCTTCTGTTGTTAATTTAAAACCTTCGTCAAATTTAGTAATACTTGATACTTTTGATTCCATTACTTCAGCACCGAATTTTTTTGCTTGATTTAATCCTGTTTCCACAAGCTCTGGACCAGTAATTTCGCTAATTCCATAATGGTTAAACAACATTGCTCTTTTTGTTACACCTTGGTTGCTGTCAATAATGACCGTTTTTTTACCTGCCTTTGCAGTATAAATAGCTGCACTTCCTCCAGCTGGTCCTCCACCAATAATGGCTACATCATACATTCGTCATTTCCTCCTTTATTTAACATATTATGATTCTATCAAATTTAACTATCTATAAAAAGAAAGTGATAGTGTCATCATTTGAAAATAGAAATAATTGTCACTAAAATTATT
>DATMFE010000293.1:0-7871 GCA_035556295.1 Ureibacillus sp. | reverse complement strand
TAAATGGATTCTCACATGTCCAGTTACTAACATTCAATTGTTAAAGATGTCCTGGATTAAGATAGAAAGGCATGTCATGGTAGCCTATAAAAACAGCCCGGATAATCCTAGTCTAAGAGAGTATTGGGAAAAGCGAGACCGTAAGGTCTTTAATAATGAAAATACATTAGATAGGATGAAACTCGCAAGAAAACAAGGATATCGTTGTGCGTTGTGTAAACAAACTCTACAAAATGGAGAAAAAGTTACAGTACGAAACCTAGAGGTTTCTACAGGTAAATTTGCTAAATTAGTACATGTACCGTGTATTAGATAAGTTGTTCGGATAAAAAGAAGGCTTGAGCCGTATGACGGGAAATCTGTCATGTACGGTTCTTAGGGGGGCGGGCGCTTGTGAGAGTGCCTGCCTACCCGACTAAACTCAAAAAGAAGAAGCCTGTATCTAAAAAGATACAGGCTTCTTCCCATACTGTTTAGGAATTTGTTCATTTGCCCTTGTGAGGCCCTTTCGTTACGTATATCGGTTCATAACCAAAGTGCCTTGTGTAAGGTACGAATATCTACTTTCAATTTGAGGTAATACGTTTGTTGAAGTCGCTGTTAATTCTTTCAAAACTAATCAGTCCCTTCATAAATTAAGTATTTACCTTTTCACAACAATCAATAATAATATTGGTGTTGTACTGTATGTGTACCACATGTTTTAAAGTTAAAACGTTAATCGTACAAATTCTTATAGATTTTTTCTTCTTAATGAAACGCCTCGTTTATATTAAAAGTCGAACAATAAAATAAAAAATCATCTAGAGTATAATTTAAAGAGTACAGATATCTAATGCTATGCCTATCTGTACACCATTTAATAACCATTATAGTGTGAATAGAAGTTAATTATAGAAAATATATGGAAAGGAAGACAGCAGTGATAGGAATTGATTTCTGTATTGCCAATAATGAAAAAGAAGCAGCTGTTTCTATTAAGACTGTAAAGTTCGAGGGAAATATACAGGGTTACCTGTTAGAAAGGAAGTTGGGGGATTCATTCGAATTATTAACAGGATTAGATCAATATGGTGACAAGTTGTTTTCTGTACAAGAAATAAATCAATTAATAAAGATATGTGAAGTATTGCAGACTACCTGTCGACAACCACAGAAGATAGATCTAAAAGCGAGAACATTTGCTGAATCATTAAAGGGTCTTTGCTTAGAGGCACTGGAGCTAAATAAATTAGTATTTGCAGCTGGCGATTGATTTAGGATTAAAGTTGGAACCAACGTTGTAGTCCCATCGCTTCGATAATATGAATTAATAAATTCAAAGGGGAAAACATCTTGAAAAAACATTTTTAAATAAAAATAACACACTTATCGGACTAGGATATGAGTTTTTAGTGGTTTGTCCTCATTGTGCCTCTTGTGCAAAAGTCATAACTTTAGATGACCCGAGCCCCTATGTTGCTAACGTCAGAAGAAGGTTTGTTTGTACTGCTTGCGGAGCAACAAAAGACAAAGTTATAAAAGCAAATGGTTACGGAGAAGCTAGAGTCTCCTATGAACCTAAAGCTAATTATGAAGTAATTTTAACTGGGGACCCCTGTGACTGGTATTTTAAACTTCCACTCTACTTGCAAATTGAATGTGGTGGAAACGTCTTATGGGCATTAAACTTAGAACATTTAGGTTATATGGAAAGCTATATAGAAGCTGAAATTAGGGAATCACATCCCTATTATTTGAGTGTCGAGAGTCGACTGCCAAAGTGGATGAAGCTTGCTAAAAACAGGAATGAAGTATTAAGAGCTATTCAGAAACTAAAAGGGAGGTTAAATGAAAAGAACTAGTAAGTGCTACTTTTTTTGTCTCTATGATAAAGCAATAGAACCCTATATACGAATTGCCACAGGTGATTATGGAGAATTTGTATCAGGCGATATTTAGACTATAAAAGAATCCAGGACTTGAATGGTAGTTGTTATTATTTGTTGCATGATTTTAGCAGGATTTTTTATTTATGCAGGGAAGCGTTCATATAATGAAATTAGTTCGCCCCCTTACATATAGATGCTTGAAATCTTCTTTATTGCCCTTGAAAAACTATTTAAGGTTTCAACAGAAAAATTTATGCGTATCTCATTTAAGGTTGTAGGGAGTGCTTGGTCCCTCCTTTTCCTTTTAATATTAATTGCACACGCATATTAGAATAAAAAAAGAAGTTACCTAGGAGTGACTTCTTTTTCGTTTATAACTATTCATGCTGGTCTTGCTTCTCATTATGTTCTACTTTAAGAGCGTATTTCAATTTGAAAATTTTCTACTGCAGTATCTAACTCAATAATCAATTTAGATAAGTGGTCCGTATGACTTGTTAGCTCATTTGAAGATGCAGATTGCTCTTCAGCTATTGATGCTATTTCTTGAGCAGATGCCGTAGTTTGTTGAGAAACGGCACTTATTTCTTGAATCATCTGAATAACGACTTCTTTTTGTTGATTTATACTGTTAATGGATTCAGTTTCTCTAACAATAGAATCTACTGCCTTAGTTAAAGATTCAGTAATAAACGTCATAGATTCACTCACTGTTTTTACTGCCTGGCTTTGTTCAAAGTTAGTCTGAGTTGTTTCTGTCATCATATTAACAAGTGTGCTATTTTCTTTAAGTATACTATTTATAACTTCGTTAATGTCTTTAGTAGCTTGTTTAGAATCTTCAGCTAAACGTCTAACCTCTTGAGCTACTACGGCAAATCCTCTGCCATGCTCACCTGCTCTGGCAGCTTCTATGGAAGCATTTAAAGCTAATAAATTAGTTTGTTCGGCTATTTCAGAAATGCGATCAGTCACATTTGCAATAGTCTTTGATTTGTTATTTAAATTTGAAACCATTAGTGTAATATCTTTAAAATTCGAGTCTAATTTTTTATAAGAGGTTTTTAATCCCTCAACTTGTTCCTCACCTACTCGCACTTGAGTGGAAGCCTCTTTCATTTCTTTTTCAACCATATTAGATTGCTCTAATAATAAATCAATTTCAATACTTAACTTTTTAATAGTATGTAAACCATTTTCAATTTGATTTGATTGAGCTGATGCTCCCATTGCGATTTCCTCTATGGATTGGGAAACTTCAGCAATTGCGACGTTATTTTCTGAAGCAATTGTGCTAACGCCATTAGTGGTAGTTTCGACAGAGACAACATTGTTCTTCACTTTAGAAATTAATTGTCTCATGCCAGCAAGCATTTCGTTATAACTCTTCGCTAGATCTCCCAACTCGTCTCTTGATGAAATACTTAGTTCAGTAGTTAGATCTCCACTTGATGTCTTTTTTAAGACTTCTTGAATATTAAGTATAATCCTTTTTAGCATTCCAGAAAGGTAATAGGCACACAACGCCCCAATTATTAAACCGATAACTATTGAAATAATTCCAGTTTGTTTAATATCATTCATCTTAGAAGAAAAGATGTCTTTGGGTGTTAAAGAAATCACTTTCCAATTTAAATGAGGTATTGTTGTCACTTGTCCAGTATAACCCTTCTTATTTAATTCCACATCAAGAGAATGCACAGAATCATTCTTATAAATCTTTGATACCCAATCATATTGTGAATTAAAGTTTTCTCTGTGTGATATTAAATCACTAACGCCCTCTACAGTACCACTTTTTTCAGGGTTCATATTTTTCCCGTCAGAATTTTTTATAAAAGCACTAACCACAAATCCTTGTGAGTCTAAGATGACAAGATTATTTTCAGTATATTTTTCTATTTTGCTTCTAGAAACTCCAATTGTAGTTAAGTCTATGTCATAACCTAAGGCTCCTACCATTTTTCCACTTACGATGACCGGAGAAACGACGGAAGTCATAATTTTCCCAGAAATTTTATCTTTGTATACATCCATCCATGTTACTTTAGGTGCCTTTGTTAAAGTTTTGTATGTTCTAGTTTCATGTACATCCTGCTTAAAATCAGCATAAGGGGAAATATGAAGCTTTCCCGTCTTTCCATCCATATAGTAGGTTGAAATAATGGTAGAATCATTTTCCTTAACAGTTTGTAATAATTTGTCGATGCCAGTAACAGAATCTCTGGTATTTATTTCGTTAGATACTACTCCTGATAACTGTTTTAATGAATTTTCATAGCTTTTTAAATTTAAACTTATTTGTTCAGAAGCACTTTTTGCAGTAACCTTGTTCGAACTCAAATCATCTTTTTTTAAAACGTTACTTATACTTATCTGCATAAATATAACTGTTCCTATAAGTGCTACAAAGGTGGTTGTACAAATAAATAAAATCCATTTGGTTCGAATAGATAGCCTTCTATCATCTTTTTTTCTGAATGAAAATTTTTCTCTCATATAGATACCTTCTCTTTTTGAATTTAAATTTACTTTTTACAAATAAAAATTGAACTAAATTACTATCGGGTTATTTCTTTCTTTCTTAACAACATTTCAATAAATTTTATTTTTCAGTTTATTTACACAAGCTGTCATTTGTTTCAAAGTAAATCTAACTGTACAGTTGGTAGAAGAGTATGAAAGTCTTTACGAAAAGGTGCAAGATATGAAAGGAAGCACAAGTTATTTTGAAATTTAAAGGGGTAATCACAAATAAATACTTATTTAGTCTTATGTCACCTTATTTTGTAATCAAAGAGTGAAAAAAGATTAAATTTAAACTAATGACGGTTTTTATAGATTTGAATTCATAGTATGAGAGACAAACCATGAAAAATTAAGTATTATTGAATAAATTTTCCAATACAGGGAAAAAGATTAAAGTGATCATTCAAAGGAGGTTTTCATTTTGGCAGAAAATAAAGACGTTAATGCTTCAAACGAGGATGATATAAAACGTGAAACGCTGACTACACGTCAGGGACATCCTGTAAGAGACAACCAAAATATTCGTACAATTGGTAATCGTGGGCCAGCTACACTTGAAAATTATCACTTTATCGAAAAGATTTCTCATTTTGACCGCGAAGAAGTTCCAGAACGAGTCGTCCACGCACGAGGATCTGGAGCCTTTGGCTACTTTGAAACATATGGAAAAGTGGGGGACGAACCAGTAGAGAAATATACTCGGGCAAAGGTATTTTCAGGTGCGGGCAAGAAAACACCATTGATGGTTCGTTTCTCCACAGTTGCCGGAGCAAAAGATTCTCCAGAAACAGCTCGAGATCCACGCGGATTTGCTGTGAAAATGTACACGGAAGAGGGGAATTGGGATTTAGTTGGGAATAACCTAAAGATTTTCTTTATCCGTGATGCAATGAAGTTTCCTGATATGATTCATGCGTTTAAAGCAGACCCAGCTTCGAACGTACCAAACCCTCAGAGAATGTTTGACTTTGTTTCCCGTACACCTGAGGCTACCCACATGATTACATTTTTATTCTCTCCATGGGGGATTCCAGCGACGTATCGTCACATGCAGGGGTCTGGTGTAAATACCTACAAATGGGTGAATGATAAGGGAGAGGCTGTACTAGTAAAGTATCATTGGGAACCTAAGCAGGGAATTCGGAACTTAACACAAGAAGAGGCAAATACGATACAAGCCAAAAACGTGGGACATGCAACGCAGGATTTATACGAAGCAATTGAGGGTGGAGATTATCCAGAATGGGAGCTCTTCGTACAAATTATGGAGGATGGTTATCATCCAGAGCTTGATTTTGATCCCTTAGATGATACGAAACTTTGGCCGGAAGATAAGTTTCCATGGTTGGCAGTGGGCCGTATGGTTCTAGATCGTAATCCAAAGGATTTCCATGCAGAAATCGAGCAAGCCGCCTTCGGTACAGGAGTTCTTGTGGATGGAATGGACTTCTCAGACGATAAAATGCTACAAGGACGTACCTTTTCTTATTCAGATACACAGCGCTACCGTGTAGGTGCCAACTATCTAAAATTACCTGTGAATGCACCGAAAGTGCCTATTCATACGAATCAGCAGCGCGGTCAAATGGATATTCGTGACCCAAAGGAATCTGGGGATAATCCACATATTAACTATGAGCCTTCAATGCTTGGTGGCTTTCAGGAAGAAAATAAGAAAGACCGTGTTCCACATCAACCAACGTATAATGCAGCCGCAATGAGTGCACCAATTGACCGTCCTAACGATTATGGGCAGGCAGGTCACACATACCGTAGTTTTGAAGATTGGGAGCGCGATGAATTGATTAAAAATCTATCGGATGCACTTGCTATTTGTGATAAACGGATCCAAGAAACGATGATTTCTCATTTTACACAAGCTGATGAAGAATATGGCCGACGTGTGAAGGAAGGTATTGAAAAGAAACTACACGAAATGCAGGATATGAAAAATACAAGTGAGGTACCTGGTCGTGAAATAGGTAAATCAAAGTATGGACAAGGTACATTAGCTGCAAATGAAGCAACAGAAGATGCTGTAAAGAAAAGTCACGAAGTCGATCCTTATTAAGTGAATTGCTCCATTTTAAAAATAGGGAACCGACGTATGGGTATAGTATAATCTTAAGGGAATACCTTGCCTAAAACCTCATGATTTAAAAGATACCTCTCCTAATTGACAGGAGAGATATCTTTTAAATCATTCTTTAGTTATTTGTCCAGACATCTTGAGCAATTTGAATTACGTGATTAATTTTATTCCATTGCTCTTCTTCTGTTAATTCGTTTCCTTCTTCTGTACTCGCAAAGCCACATTGAGGACTCAATGACAAGTTTTCTAGAGGAATATATTCACTTGCTTCTTGGATTCTTCGCTTAATGACCTTAGCATCTTCTAATGTAGGGAATTTAGATGTTACCAATCCTAATACAACGGTTTGATTGTTACGTGTAAAACTTTTTAATGGTTCAAAATCTCCTGAACGGTTATCATCATATTCAAGGAAAAGTCCATCTACATGTAAGTTAGCAAAGATAGCATCAGATATAGTATCGTAGCCACCACTTGTGATATACGTAGATCTAAAGTTTCCACGACAAATATGCATCGTAATGAGCATATCTTCAGGCTTTTTAGAAATAGCATCATTTAAGCAACTTACTCGATTATCGATAATGTCTTTTACATCCATACCAAGCTTCTCAACAACCGCATTGATGCGTTCTTCAGAAACGAAATCAATCCAGGACGTATCATCTAGTTGTAGATAACGGCAGCCTGCGTCGTAAAAGGCTTGAATAGCTTTTTGATAAGCAGCCACAGTATCATGATAAAATTGATCTCTGTTTCCCTTGTAATATGTATCTTCTTGAATTCGAGTAAATAACATGTTTGGGCTTGGAATTGAGAATTTAGCAACTTGGCTTCCATCACCATGTCGTTCAACAGCTTCTTTTAAAAACGTGAAGTGTTCCACCATATAATGATGATCGAAGTCCACTTTACCTACTACCTTAATTGCGTTATTTTTGGTTTTTGCACCTTTGAATTGGCTGATATATTCTGTTTCAAACTGCTCCACACCTTCTAAGCCTGATAAGAAGTCCAAATGCCACCAAGAACGTCTAAATTCACCGTCCGTGATCGATTTAAGACCCAATTCAATTTGCTTCTGAACAAGCTTTTCAATTTCTTTGTCCTCTACAGATTTTAAATCAGCTTTATTAATTGTACCATTCGCATACGCTTTTCTTGCTTCTTTGAGGGGAGTTGGTCGTAAAAAACTACCTACGTGATCAGCTTTAAATGGAGCCTTCACTAATGTCTTAGTCATGGTTTTGTTTCCTTCTTTCTTTTCAAAATAAAAAACCTCTTCTTACAAATAAGAAGAGGTTAATAATCGTTATGGATTCTCTTCTTATCTTCAAGCAAATTGCTACTGGAATTGGCACAGTACTTTAACAGTCTGT
>DATMFE010000292.1:0-5813 GCA_035556295.1 Ureibacillus sp. | reverse complement strand
ATTAATTATTTACTCCTTACCTAAATCCCATTTAATAATATGACCTGCGTGGGTAAGGCCTCCTCCGAATCCGTAGAGTAAGAGAACGTCTCCATCTTTTAATTTCCCTTCGTTTATCCCTATTTGTAGTGCTAGAGGAATTGAAACGGAAGAAGTGTTTCCCATGTACTCGACACTAGTTAATGTCTTCTCAACTGGAAACTCTGATCTTTCACATATAGACTCAACCATTCGTAAATTGGCACTGTGTGGAACAAACCAATTTACTTCACTCTTTTGTAGATTTGCTTGTTCTAGCAATTCAGCCATACCTAAAGGAATTGTTCGAGATGCCCACTTATATACTTCCCTTCCGTTTTGCACCATCTTGCCACTCGAACTCAAAGGTTGTCCATGCATGGTAGTAGATAAATTGGTGCGGTATACATGTTTACCTCCCTTTCCATTTGTACCAATATGCGTAGCAATAAAACTTGGGCGCTCTGCATCACTTTCCACCAAAACAGCTGCAGCTCCATCCCCAAATAGAACACAGGTAGTGCGATCTGTATAATCTGTAACCTTCGATAAGGTTTCTGCAGTTACGACTAAGACTTTATGATGAAGTCCAGATGTAATAAAGGCGTTTGCCATGTGTAATCCATATGTAAAGCCAGCACAGGTAGCATTAAAGTCTAGAGCCCCAGTTGTAGGGATATTAAAGTAATCTTGTATCTGGGCTCCCACGCTTGGAAATGCATAGTCCGGTGTTGTAGTTGAGACAACGATACATCCTACATCCTTTAACTCTTTCTGATATTGCTCCACTAAGTTTTCAATTGCTTTAATAGCTAGGTCAGAAGAATACTCGTTTTCATCGGCAATTCTTCTTTCCCTCATGCCAGTTCGTTTCACGATCCATTCATCGTTCGTATCCACAATTCTTTCTAAATCGTCATTCATAAGTCTTTTTTCTGGTACGTATGTACCTATTGCTGTAATACGTGCAGTTGATTTCATCGAATTCACCTTTCTTTAACACCAAGATATATAAATTGATATTAGTACTAGGTACCAATAAAGTCAATAATTTCATATGAAAAAATTGTAAATAAGCTTTAACGTTTCTTAGAAGACACATATGTATTGCTATTTAGACTGCGGTTTATTTAATATTTATTTATGTAATAAAATAGAATTATAAAAAGGGGCAAAAGTAATGTTAGGAAAAAATATACTTATTACCAGTGGTGGATGTATAGAAAAGTGGGATGAGGTTAGGGGACACACTAATTTAGCTAAAGGGAAAATAGGGAAAATGATTGCAGAGGAAGCATTGGCAGAAGGAGCAACAGTTACATATTTACACGGCTATTTTGCAGAAAAACCCTGTGATAAGGATTCAGAGAATTTAAAGTTAGAAAGTTTTGAAGGAATAGTAGACCTTCAAGACAAAATGAAAGCCATTATCTTAAGTGAAAAGATAGATACTGTTATCATGACAGCTGCAGGGTCGGATTGGATAGTAGACAAGATGTTGGACAAAGAGGGGAACCTTATTCCTCAGAATGGAAAAATATCTAGCGACAATCCTCCGGTTATTCACTTTAAGAAAGCACCTAAAGTTTTAAAGCAAATCAAAGAATGGAACCCTAATCTCATGCTAGTAGGTTTTAAGTTAGAAAGTAACGTAGATAAAGAAACCCTAATAGAGAGAGCCAAAATAAGAATGGGTACTTCTAAGGCTAGTTTAATGGTGGCAAATACTTCTGATTCCTTGCACGTTAACTCAGCTACGCATTATATAATTAATCAAAATAATGACATATACCAGTGTGCCAATAAAAAAGAAACAGCAAGTATGATTATACAAGCCCTTAATCAGTTATTTTTACAAGAAACAACAGTTGTTTCAAGATAGGTTTCTTAAAAAGCTAGCACTTGCAAGCTTTTTTACTTCTTAGAAAATCCATTATGTTAAGCTACATTGCAACTATACAAAAAAGAACAGGATTAGATAGTAACTAATCCTGTTCTTTTTTTAGCTTTGAGCTTTTGTGATATATGTTTTAACTGAAGGAGGTTGATATGTATTGAATTGATCTAATAAACCTTGTGGTTCTGTATCTACAAGAGCCATAGAACGATATTTTTCCTGTAGAAATTGCTCTTCTGTCATGTGATTAAATAAAGAAATAAGTGGTGTGTAATAATCATTAATATTCAATAATCCGCAAGGCTTCTGATGTAACCCTAACTGAGCCCATGTAAAAATCTCAAAAAATTCCTCTAACGTACCTGGACCGCCTGGTAACGTAATGAATCCATCTACAAGTTCAGCCATCTTGGCTTTTCTCTCATGCATAGATTCAACAACAATAAGCTCTGACAGGTTTTTATGAGAAATTTCCCTTTCTTCAAGGAAAGTAGGCATGACGCCAATGACATGTCCGCCAGCTTCTAACACAGCATCAGCCACAGCACCCATTACTCCAACACTTGCCCCACCATATACAAGCGAAATATTACGTTTAGCAAGTTCTTTTCCCAGATCCTTTGCACCTTGAATATAAAGGTCAGATGCTCCATTACTTGATCCACAAAATACAGCTATTCTTTTCATAAATATCCCCTCCTATGTAATCATCGTTATTGATTATACATAATAATGGATGATTTGGTAAACTTAGTTGAAGTTAAAAAAGGAAGGTGGAACCATTTAATGAACGTAACAGAATTTCAACAGTGGGTAAAGGACTACTACAAAATGAGAGGTTGGTCAGATTTAGATATCTTTATTCGAATTGGTTTTCTTGCTGAAGAAACAGGTGAAGTAGCAAGAGCTATTAGGGCTTTAGAAATCGGAAGGGATTGACCAGATGAGGTAACTGGAACTTTGGAAGAAAATAAGAAAGAATTAACGGAAGAACTAGGAGATGTGTTAGGTAACTTGATTGTTATTGCTAACAAATATGATATTTCTTTAGAAGAAATATTCAGCTCACATAAAGAGAAGCTTGCAGAACGTTATTCTACTAGATAAATATAGATGTAATAAAAGAAGGGAACGTGAAGTCGTTTTATGAAAATTCAAGATTCCATTTATGGAAATTTTCACTTAGAACCAGTCCTAGCAGAATTAATACATACTGAGCCCCTTCAGAGGCTGAAAAAGATCCACCAAGGTGGTGCAAGTTATTTAGTGAATCCAAAGTGGAATGTAACACGATTTGAACATTCTGTAGGTGTCATGCTATTGATTAGAAAATTAGGTGGTTCTATAGAAGAGCAAATAGCTGGCTTATTACATGACGTTTCTCATACAGCTTTTTCTCATGTGATAGATTTCGTTTTAGATAATCCAGAACAGGATTTTCACGATCAAATATTTGAAAAAACAATTCAATCATCAGAAATACCTTCTGTTTTACAAAAGCATGGATTTGATCTTTTGTCTATATTACCTATTGAGAAATGGCCCTTATTAGAACAACCTCTTCCTTTGCTGTGTGCAGACCGCATCGATTACACGCTTCGTGATTTATCTACCTATAATATGATTTCTTTAGAGGATGCTTGTAAATTTGTAGATGAATTAAGAGTGGTTGACGACAAAATTTGTTTAAAAACAATTGAGGCTGCAGAATGGTTTGTTAAAGCTTATTATACAGAGGTCATTGACTTCTTTCTTCATCCATCAAATGTATATGGGTATGCCATACTAACGGATATATTAAAGATAGCAATGGCCAAGCAAATTATCCATTTTGATGACTTACTATCGGATGATGAAACAGTTTGGAGAAAGTTAATTGAAAGCAAAGACCATGAAGTGCTACAAAAAATAAAAGATATAAGCAAAAAGGTAATAAATGATGAGAGAGATTATGACATACACCAAAAGAAAAAGGTACGGATTATCGATCCCTTTGTATTGGTAGGGAACGTCCGAATAAAGAAAGCAACAGAGCTCTCCACCAAAGTAAGAGAATTAAATCAGTATGCTCTAGAAAAGTCCTTAAAAGGAACATTCATAAGAGTTCTTAATACTTAGTAAAGAGAAAAGCAACCTCATATCCCATGGCATTGGAAAGAGGTTGCTTTTTGTCATTCATACTCGTTGAAGAATGCATAGCACCCCAAGTAAATAATATCATATTTTTACCATATATACTATATTTTTCTTGTTCTTCATATTTATAAAACGTGCACTTTTTATTCATCTTATCTTCAATCACCCGGAGAGAAAAACGCGTTATATCAACGATGTATAAAAAGCTGCATAAAACAGAAACACACTCTAAGTGGAACCCTTACTCCCAGAAGGGTTCTTTTTTGTGGTGTGTTCCGGAAGAGACATTATGTTAACTAGAAATGAATATTGTATTCATGTTATTAAATGCAATATTATGGTAAAATGTTACATATATAATGAGATCCTTGTTTAGGAAGAGGGTGTTTTCTTAATGTTGAAAGTATTGTTGGTATGTATCTTAAGTTGCTTAATTATTTATGTAGGGCAGCTTGTATGGAGGAAAGGAAAAACTACTTTTATTGCTGGATATGGAAAGATGTTTACACCTAAGAATGAAAAGCAGCTTGCTAAGGGATTCGGGATTATTATTATGTTATTTGGCTTAGAATCTATTATATTTCCTATTCTTTCTCTATTTTTTGATGGACTTGGAATTTATTATGGATTTCTAGTTGTGTTAAACTTCTTTGCCTTATTTGGAGTCATGATAAAAGATCAGGTCCAAAGAGAAGCTTAAACGAAATGAAGGACATGAGAGATTTTATATTCTCATGCCCTTCATTTCTACCGATAGCTAGTATTATGTCAACTGGCTTTGTATATCATATTCATTGATTTCTCACTCCTTTTTTAGAAATATAAAGAGTGTTTACTATGATAAAATTATAGATAAGTAGAAAAAATTGTAACGGGAGTAAATTATGAAAAATAAAGATTTCTTATTGTCCATTGTTCTAAATGTGTTTTTAGCTTACCTCTGGATCTTTCTTATTTATTTAATTTTTGATTTCGTTAAGCTAAAGGATAACGCTTTATTGTTTGGGATAGTTTTAGCATCCATAGGTACCCTACTCTTTGCAGAAGTGATAAGAAGAGTTAACCCCTTTATCAAATACAAAATTACTCATCCCATAAAAGTTGCGGGCTTTATATCTTTTGCCTTTATTGCTGTGGTCAATTTATATTGGATAAGTTTTTAAAAATGATAATAAAGATTAGCACAAGCAGCTTAATTTAAGCTGCTTGTGCTTTTAAGTGCCGATAATACGCTTTATGTAAACTACGTTTGTATATAGTATACATACTGTTCATCTACTGTGAAGGACTCTTTTTTAATCTATATTTCCATAAGATCGAGCAAATCCCGAAGGGAATAGAACAACTTAAAGAGAGAATACAAATACGTTTAAATGCCAACAAATTTACGCTGTTTGTACCATCATCTAATGAGATAGTAAGTGAAACTATTGTTGCACCTATTACTCCAAAAATAATGTATAGTGCTATTTCGATTAATTTTTTATATTTCCCATCTCTATTTTTAATTAAAATATCAATCAAAATAGATGATGGTATACCTAACACAGTAACAATTGGAACAATATATATTAATCCGAGGACTAAGCCAGCTACCAAATTATTAAAAGTGATTTGTTCATATGAAGCATCAAAGTTTGATACAGCGACTACTAAGCTACCACATAGAGAAGAAATCAGCACTGATATGATTTTTTTAAACATAATATAATCTCCTAGTAAATTTCTTAATTTATATATAATAGCATTTTTAGTAAATAAA
>DATMFE010000291.1:0-49295 GCA_035556295.1 Ureibacillus sp. | reverse complement strand
ACTTGCATGTATTAGGCACGCCGCCAGCGTTCGTCCTGAGCCAGGATCAAACTCTCCATAAAATGGTGAATTTGAGTTAAGCTCAAAATTCATACTGGCATCAAAATTGATGTCCAAAATTGTGTTTCTATTATAGAAACGCTTAATTCATTAACGTTTTGTTGTTCAGTTTTCAAGGTTCATTTAAAGCTGTTTCTCAACAGCAACTTTAATAGTTTATCACAAATAATTAGGTGTGTCAACTATTTTTTATTTTTTCTTTCTCAGTCGTCTTAACGACGGATATAAATATAACATTTATATTTCCTTAATGCAAGTGTTTTATTAAAAAAGTTTTTTAGGAACTTATAATAGCACTTACACTATTCCTTATATAGCAATTCATTAGATAAGGTTTACTCATTCTATAACAGAACTATTAAAAAAACAACTATTAATACTATGCATTTACACTATTTATTGATATTCCATTTATAAAGAATACTATCTTTCTATAATATTAGTAAAACAGTTCAAATGATTTACTTGATTTTCACCCGTTAAATGTAGACTATTAGAAGAACTTCATACTCTTCTCAATCAACCTTTACAATGATCATCATCTCTGGAGTTAATCCTTTATACTCTAATTCTTTTTGCTTTTCCTTTAGATTCGTTCTACTTAGTTTAAATAACCCACATAAAATAAACAGAGTCGGTACCGTTTGTTCCAGCGGTACCGACTCCTTTATTCCTACCATAAGCAGAATATTCTTTGATTAATTATATTATGTGCAACCTGACTAAACCCATTAATCTCTATGACGCATAGTTGGGAATAGTAATACGTCTCGGATTGATTGAGAGTTTGTTAATAACATTACAAGACGGTCAATCCCAATACCTAAACCACCTGTTGGAGGCATACCGTATTCTAAAGCTTCAATGAAGTCGTTATCCATTTCGTGTGCTTCATCATTACCCGCTGCTTTTTCAGCTAATTGCGCTTCAAAACGCTCTCTTTGATCAATTGGATCGTTTAACTCAGTAAATGCGTTTGCATGTTCACGTCTTACGATAAATAGCTCAAAGCGATCTGTGAAACGTGGATCCTCTGGATTTTTCTTAGCAAGAGGAGAGATTTCAACCGGATGTCCAAATACAAATGTAGGTTGAACTAATGTTTCTTCTACTTTTTGTTCAAAGAATTCATTAATGATATGACCTACTTCGTGCATTTCTTTTACATCAACACCATGTTCTTTTGCTAAGGCTTGTGCTTGTTCCTTTGTCATTGGCTCCCAGAAGTCTACACCTGTTGCTTCTTTTACAGCATCAACCATGTGTACTCGTTTCCAGCCTGTTGCAAGGTTGATTTCGTCATCACCGTATTTTACCGTTGTTGTACCAAGTACTTCTTGTGCAACATGTGCAATTAAGTTTTCAGTTAATGACATGATATCACGGTAGTCTGCATATGCTTCATACAGTTCAATCATCGTAAATTCAGGATTATGGCGAGTTGAAATTCCTTCATTACGGAATACACGTCCAATTTCATATACTTTTTCTAGACCACCAACGATTAAACGTTTTAGATGTAATTCAATCGCAATACGCATATAAAGTTCCATATCTAATGCATTATGGTGTGTAATGAATGGTCGAGCAGCTGCTCCACCTGCAATTGTGTGTAGCATAGGTGTTTCTACTTCTAAATAACCATTGTTATCTAAATAATTTCTAATTGCACGGATGATTTTAGAACGAGTAATAAAAGTAAGTTTGCTCGCTTCGTTTGTCATCAAGTCTAAATAACGTTGACGGTAGCGTTGTTCAATATCTTGTAGTCCGTGGAATTTTTCTGGCATAGGACGAAGAGATTTCGTTAAAAACGTAAATTCCTCAGCTTTTACAGATAATTCTCCTGTATTTGTTAAAAATACATTTCCACGAACCCCTACAATATCACCTAAGTCCGCAGATTTAAAGATATCGTAAGCTTCATCTCCAACATGATCTTTACGTACGTAAATTTGAACTTGTCCACCCAAATCTTGAATATGAGCAAATCCGGCTTTACCTTTTACACGCTTTGTCATAATACGACCAGCAATGATGACTTCTTTTGGATTTTCTTCTAAATCTTCTTTTGTTAAAGTTGCATATTGCTCTTTAATTTCTGAAGATTGATGAGTACGTTCAAAACGTCCTCCAAAAGGATCTAAACCATTTTCACGTATATCTTTCATCTTTTGGCGTCTCACCAAAAGTTGGTCATTTAATTCTTCAATGTTTGACACGTAAATCACTCCTTTATTTACTATTCCGCACGAACTTTACGTTTGTCCATAATGTACCTATTGTACACAATAATTGGATAGGATTCATCTGTTTCATACTATTTTCTAATGAACTGATAAATAGTTTTTGTTTTCTGAAATCTAATCATTTAACATTATCGTCTTTATTGTATTAGAATTATGCTGAACTATCCAAATTTGAAAGTTAGAAAGGAGTATTTTTATGTATCGAATGATTGAAGATTTTATTACGGATTGGGAGAAAAACTGTCGTGGCACATTAGCAGTTTTTGAATCTATTACAGAAGAGAAAAAAGGTTTTGAAATTGTTGAAGGTCATAATTCTCTAGAATGGTTAAGCTGGCACTTAACAACTGCTACTGCATACTTTATGGGGCAAGTAGGATTATCCTTAGATGTGGAATTGAACCCAAAAGCAACACCTGCTACTTTAGAAGAAATTATTAGCACATATAAATTAGCAAGTGCCGAAGTAATTAGTAAGGTTAAAGGAAACTTTACAGATGAATCTCTATCTACGAATGTTGATAGCCACGGACGTCCAACGCCAATTGGAGCACTTTTACGTGCAATGGTAGACCACCAAACACATCACCGCGCACAAATGCAAGTGTTATTAAGACAAGCTGGACTTAATGTTCCTAGTGTAATGGGGCCAACAAAAGAGGCTTCTAAATTCTAATTTATAAAAATAGGCATCCAAATCTTCATAGACTTTGGATGCCTGTTTTAATGTATTAGATTGCTTCTGCTTGTTCGATTTCGTCACCTAATTGTTCAGCTACTTCATTTAATAAAGTACGCAGCGCTGCAGCTGTTTCAATTTGATTAATCGCAGTACGAACTTTCCCATTACCGCGCACACCTTTTAAATACCAAGAAGCATGTTTACGCATTTCTCGAACCGCCACTTTTTCACCTTTAAGTTGCATTAATCTCTCAAAGTGTAACAAACATACATCCATTTTTTCTCTTACAGTTGGTGATGGTTTTAATTCACCAGTTTCTAAATATTGCACTGTACGATAAATCATCCATGGATCTCCTAATGCTGCACGCCCAATCATAACTGCGTCAACACCTGTCTCATCTATCATACGTTTTGCATCTTGAGGCGTTTCTACGTCTCCATTTCCGATGAATGGAATAGAGATATGCTTCTTCACTTCTTTTAAAATATCCCAATTTGCCTTTCCTTCATACATTTGAACGCGTGTTCGACCATGCATTGCTATAGCAGATGCGCCGGCACGTTCTGCTGCTTGAGCATTTTCAACAGCGAAAATATGTTCTTCGTCCCAACCAATACGCATTTTAACACTTACTGGTTTTTTTACTGCATCGACTACAGCCGAAACCATTTCGTATATTTTGTTCGGGTCTAGTAACCATTTAGCTCCTGCTTCACACTTAATAATCTTATTTACAGGACAGCCCATATTTATGTCGATAATACTAGCATTTGTATATTGATCTACAAATTTGGCCGCTTCAACTAAAGTATCTTTTTCCCCACCAAAGATTTGGAGGGAAAGAGGATATTCTCTTTCATCTATATATAGCATGTCTAACGTTTTTTGATTACGTTGGATCAACCCTTTATCACTAATCATTTCTGCATATACTAATCCAGCTCCAAATTCTTTTACAGTTAATCGGAAAGCTGAATTACAAACACCTGCCATTGGCGCTAACACAACACGGTTATCCATAACAATATCGCCAATTTGGAAAGGTTTTTCATTTTTATACAAACTGTCTCCTCCTTCTGAAAACCATGTTCGTGTTCTATCTATGTCTTCTAACAAGTAATTAATTAAAGCGTATTATTTAAAGATTAATAGAATCTTTTACTCTTCTATTTCTAGAAACCCTTGAACATTTTTTGTTTCTTTCCATATAGTTATTCCCTCTTTGTTCAGATCCATAGTATCAAGTTTCTCTCTTGCTAATAGCAATTGAGATGATAAAGGCTCTTCTGCAATCTCTAATAATGGTACTAAAACAAATGCACGTTCAAACATTCTAGGATGAGGAACGATTAAGTTCTCAACCTCAATATTTTCGTTATTAAACAATAAAATGTCAAGGTCTATGATTCTAGGGCCCCATCTAATCATACGAACACGACCTAATTCGTTTTCAATGGATTGGCATCTATTTAAGCAATCAAGAGCTGAATAAGTAGTTTCAATAAAAACAACTATATTTAAAAAGGATGGTTGATCGACATAGCCAACTGGAGCAGTTTCATAAATCGAAGACACTGATTGGACACTTTCGAATTTTTCCTGTAACATCTTAACAGCTTGTCTTAAGTTCTTCTCTCTATCACCAATATTTGTACCTAAAGATAGATATACTTTATTCATAATAACGACCTCTCGTAATTTCTACCGCAACTTCTTTGTAGTGACCTGGAATAGGTGGATCCGGCTTTATTACCTCAACTTTAACTCCTAACACTTGTCCATGATAGCTATCTAAAATTCGAGTAGCAATTGTTTCTGCTACAGCTTCAATCAGTTTAAACGGTTTACCTTCGATTACTTCTTTACAAATATCATAAACGCCAACATAGCTAACAGTGTCATTTAATTCATCAGTTTGTCCCGCTTTATGAATATTTACCGCTAAAGAAACGGTTGCACGAAATCTTTGTCCAAGGACATTCTCTTCTTTCAATACGCCATGATATCCATAAAACTGCATATCTCGTAAATGTATATAATCCATAAAAGTCCTCTTTCTTTACGCTTTTAGTGTCTTGATGGCAATTCTTCATTTACTTTAAATTTACCTAGTAATGCATCAATCATTTTAACTGTACGAGCTACTTCCAACACATCATGAACTCTCACGATATGACACCCCTTCATTACACCATAAGCGCATGTAGCAGCCGTCCCCTCTACACGCTCATCAATTGGTAAATTTAAAATCGTACCAATCATTCTTTTTCGTGATGTTGCAAGAAGTACTGGGAATCCAAGTTCGACTAACTCATCTAATCTTTGCATTGTCTCCATACTTTGTTTTAAGTTTTTTACAAATCCAATACCAGGATCTAAAATGATATGTTCATCTGGAACTCCTGCGTCTTTTGCAATGCGTATACTGTCATTTAAGTCTGACATATAGTCTTCGAAATAATTTACATACGGTTTATCATCGCGATTATGCATCAATATGATTGGAACCTTTAAATCCGCTGCAACTTTTGCGATTAACGGATCCCTTTTGGCACCCCAAATATCATTAATCATATGTGCACCTGCTTCAATTGCAGCACGTGCAACTTCTGATTTATATGTATCAATCGAAATAATTGCAGGAACTTCTCTTAATAAAGCTTTAATAACTGGAACAACTCGAGAAATTTCTTCCTCATCAGATATTGGAATATACCCTGGACGAGTCGACTCACCACCAACATCTATAATTTTTGCACCGTCAGCAACCATTTTCTTTGCATGTTCAATTGCAGCATCAAGGGAATTATATTTTCCACCATCTGAAAATGAATCAGGTGTCACATTTAAGATGCCCATAACAAACGTTTCTTTTGTAAAATCTAGCTCAATATTATTAAGAATAATTGGTTTTGTATATTTTGATAGCATCACTATTCGCCTTTCTGAACTGTCTTTAAGATTTCTTCTATGTATGCATTATGAAGACGTTGATACAACGTACCATCTTTACCTAAAAATCTTATGTTACCAATATTGGATATAGGAACTAATTCCTCAACAGAGTTTGCTACAAAGCATTCATAAGCATCTTCTAAATCTTTCTTTATAAATAAATCCTCAACTACGCGGTAACCCATTTGCTTTGCAGTATGAATCACCCATTGTCGAATGACACTTGAGGTAATGCCACTAGTTAAAGACGGCGTATAAAGGACTCCATCTTTTACAAAGAAGATAGTTGATGAAAATCCTTCGGTGACGATTCCTTTTTTCGAGAGAAAAAATCCTTCAACAGTTTCTAAATTTTCTACTGTCAAACTTCCTAAAAAGCGGTTTTCAATAGGAGAATAGTCATCATCCGCTTGAATCCATTTTGCTTCCTTTTCTTCCCCTCTTTTCCTAGAGATTAACCCTGTATGATAAACAATCACTTTTGGATTATTATATTTACTTTGAAATTGCAATTGGTTATTGTAGACGCCAGCAGATACATTTAACAGATATATTCTATCTTGTTCCTTATCGTGTTGGTATAAATGATCAATTACTTGTAGAATATCTTTTACTGAATAAGTCATTTTAATATGAAATTGGTTCAATCTTGAAATTAACCGATTGTAGTGCTCTTGAAATAACACTACTTGTCCTTTATAAGTGCGAAATTTTTCAAAGAAATTTAATCCATACAAATAACCATGGTCAAATGGTGAAATCCCAGCTTCGGTATTATTGATATACTTCCCATTCATCCAAAGATTCATTTATACGCCCACCTTCCTTAGAGAAATAATATTAATTCGAAGATAGCATAATTAAACAAAGTATCAAATAAAAAAAGACAAAACCTCATGTCGAGATTTTGTCTTTCTAAAGATAAATTTTAATTAGTCTTCGAAATTATATAAAGCAGTTGATAAATAACGTTCACCGTTAGATGGTACAATTGCTAATACATTTGAACCTTTTCCAAGACGTTTTGCTGTTTCAATTGCTGCGTGAATAGCTGCACCAGAAGAAATACCTACTAAAATACCTTCTTCACGACCAGTTTTACGAGCAACTTCAAACGCTGTTTCATTATCTACTGTGAAAACGGAAGTATATACATCTGTATCTAATACTTTTGGAACGAATCCAGCACCAATTCCTTGGATTTTATGAGAACCCGCTCTACCTTCTGATAGGACTGGAGAGTCTTTAGGTTCTACCGCGATAATTTCAATTTCAGGGTATTTCTCTTTTAATACTTGCCCAGCACCTGTAATTGTACCACCAGTACCAATACCTGCAACAAACGCATCTAACTTCACACCTTCAAAAGCGTCCACAATTTCTGGACCAGTTGTTAAACGGTGAATTTCAGCATTTGCATCGTTCTCAAATTGTTGAGGTAAGAAGTAGCCATTTTCTTCAGCTAAACTTTGAGCTTTCGCAATAGCACCTTTCATTCCTTCTGGACCAGGTGTTAATACTAATTCAGCACCATAAGCACGTAATAATTTACGACGTTCGATACTCATTGTTTCAGGCATAACTAAAATTGCACGGTATCCTTTTGCAGCAGCAATCATAGCTAATCCAATACCTGTATTTCCTGAAGTTGGCTCAATAATTGTTCCGCCCGGTTCTAAAGTTCCGTTTTTTTCAGCAGCTTCGATCATCGCTAATGCGATACGATCTTTTACAGAACTACCTGGGTTGAAAAACTCTAATTTTACATAAACTGTACCTTCGTTTTCACCTGTTGCATGGTTAAGCTTTACGATCGGTGTACGACCTACTAACTCTGTAACTGAATTTGCTAATTTGCTCACAATATTGTCCCCCTGTCTTATAATCCCTACTATATTCATATGTTTTATTTACATAGTATATTACCAATGATAAGTATTGTCAATAAAAAGACCTACAAAAATTGTCAATTAACATTTGTAGGTCGATATGGTTCAATCGTTATTTTAGGTAATAAGAAGTTACATTAAATTGTTCCCAAAACATTTCAGTTGATACGTTAGAAGGTAATTGCTCCATTGCTAATTCTGTCTTAATATGTTCTTCTACTTCTTCAAATGTAAAAGACTTACCTTCAATAATATCCGAAACATATAAAACACCGTAGTTTCCATTGCTTAATGGAAAAGGATCACTAATCTCATCTTCCTTTAACGTTTGGACAAGTTCTAAAATTTTTGGATCTATGTTTGTCTGACCTGAAGAGATATAGCCGATATTTCCTCCTAAACTAGCTGATGAGGTATCAATTGACCGTTCTCTAGCTACCAAAGAAAAGTCAGATCCACTATTCAATTCATCTTGAGCGGCTTTTGCCCCTTCCAATGAATTGACGATAATAATGCTTGCCCGGTATGTAGTAGGGGTATTGTATAGCGATTTATTTTCTTCAAAAAAGTCTTCTATATCAGAATTGTCGATGACAATATCTTTCGTTAATACTTTTTCTAAAATAAGCTGTGAACGTATTTTTTGCCGAGTTTGTTCATCTTCAAATAGCTTTAAAGAAGTATCTAGATCTTCTGTCGCACTTTTTAAAGCAATTTCCAAATCAATTTCTTCATCCGTAACACTGATATCGTATTCTTTTGCTGCTCTTTCCATCACTGCATCATTTACTAATGAATGTAATGTTTCCTTTCCATATAGCTCCTCCATGGAAGCCATCCAATCTTGGCGTGTAATACCCTCACCATCAACGGTAGCGACAATTTCGTCGCCACCATTTCCACCTGAGTTTATTCCAATTAGCCACAATACAAACCAAAAGATATTTCCAAACAATAATATTGTCATAACAATTAGCGCAGGTTTTGTTTTTAAGCGACGATTTGTGCGTGGTGTTTTGTTCTCTATTGATGCAGATCTAGGATGGTTTTCTTGTACGTTATTGTCCTTGTATTTCATGGATGAAGCCTTTTAATTCCGATTCATCGTAATGGTATTTTTCTAAACAAAAGTGACATTCTGCTTCTGCTCCGCCATCTTCGTCAATCATCTCTTGAATCTCTCCAACACCCAAACTCATAATCGCAGCACCAAATCGCTCTTTTGAACATTGACATTTAAACTCAACCGGCATTGTATTTAATACTTGTACATTACCTTCCCCTAAAACAGCTTCTAAAATTTGTTCAGGTGTATATCCTTTTTCAATCATTTTAGAAACAGGCTCAATTGATGATAATCGTGTTTCAATTTGAGTAATTGTTTCTTCATCACAGCCAGGCATTAATTGAATAATAAACCCTCCGGAAGCTAATACAGTATTATCAGGATTTACTAAGACACCTAACCCAACAGATGATGGAACTTGCTCAGAGACTGCAAAATAGTAAGTAAAATCTTCCGCTATTTCCCCGGAAACTATTGGTGTTTGCCCTGAGAACATTTCACGCAATCCTAAATCTTTTACTATTGTGACGGCACCTTCAGTACCAACTGCACGGCGTACATCTAGCTTACCAACATTGTTTAATTCAAAGTGTACTTGTGGATTAGTAACAAAGCCTCGCACTTCACCATTTGCATTTGAGTCAACAATAATAGGACCTATTGGACCATTCCCCTCAATTTTCACCGTTAATTTATCGTCACCTTTTAGCATTGCCCCCATGATGACTCCAGCGGTAATCGTTCTCCCTAATGCAGCAGTTGCTGTTGGCCAAGTATTATGACGTCTTTGTGCTTCCCCAACTGTGTCTGTTGTTCTTGCAGCAAACGCACGCACATTTCCATCAAAAGCTAAGGCTCTTACTAAATAATCACTCATATAATCTATTTCCTCTTTTCTTATATATTTCGCTTATAAAGGATATATAGCCCCTTTAATGTTAATAGTGGATCGACAATATCAACTACTTTTGTTTCGTATCCAAATAACTTTGATAGGCCGCCTGTTGCTATGACAATTGGTTCTTCATTACTTTGCTCGATTATACGACTAACAATTCCTTCAACTTGTCCTATAAACCCATAAAAAATTCCTGATTGCATAGCTGAAACAGTATTTTTCCCAATTACATTTGACGGTTTTAATAATTCAATTCTCGGTAATTTTGATGCTTCAGCGAATAATGCTTCTAACGAAATTGTAATACCTGGAGAAATGGCTCCACCAATATAGTTTCCTTTATCATCGATGTAACAATATGTAATAGCGGTACCAAAGTCAACAATTATGATTGGTCTTCCCCCATATTCGTCTAATGCTGCAACAGCATTAACGATACGGTCAGACCCAACTTGTCTTGGATTTTCATACTTAATATTTAACCCTGTTTTTACTCCTGGCCCGACAATTAGTGGATTTACCTTAAAGTATTTACGACACATCTCCTGTAACGAATACATCAATGATGGTACAACCGAAGATATAATGACCCCTTCAATTTCTTTGAAGTCAATTTCTTCATGTAAGAAAAACATCTTTATTTGCATTGCATACTCATCTTCAGTTTTATGGATATTCGTTTCCATGCGCCAATGGTATAGTAGATGATCTTTTCGGTAAGCACCTAGATCAATCGTTGAATTTCCAGCATCAATAACTAGAATCATCTTTCTCACATCCATTATGAATTTTCATATCAAAACCTTTACTAGAAATCTTACCATAGTTGCAATCAAGTTGGATAATCATAAACTTTTGCCAGATCTAGTATGAAATAAAAAACTGATTGTCTACATTTGAGTAGACAATCAGCTAATGTTTATTTATTTGTATCTTCTTGTATGTTGCTATTTCGAGGATCAACATTACCCTCTTTTGGTAAATCAGAAGTTGTTGGATCGGAAGGACGTCCTCCAATTTCATTTTCTAAAGATGTAGAACCAGGTCTTTCAATGATTGCATCATTTGATCCTGCATTTTCAGTAGATGAATTAGAATTGTCAGCATTTCCTTGCTCTTCTGCATCCACTTTTGAGTAGTCTACTCGATCAGGGAGTTTACCGTGATCTCTTAAATGTTCAATTTGCTGAGCATCTAATGTCTCTACTTCTAACAATGTTGTTGCAATTAAAGTGAGTAAATCACGTTTTTCTGTCAGAATTTGTTTTGTACGTTCATATTGCTCAACAATAATAGATTGCATTTCTTTATCAATTTCATAAGCAATGGAATCAGAATAGTTTTGTTCTGAGTTAAAGTCGCGTCCAAGGAATACATTTCCACCTTGGCTACTTCCAAATTGCATTGGCCCTAATTTATCGCTCATACCATACTCTGTTACCATTGAACGTGCAATACTCGTAGCGCGTTGGAAGTCATTATGAGCTCCAGTAGATACTTCGCCAAAAGTGATATCCTCAGCAACACGTCCACCAAGTAAACCGGCAATTTTGTCTAGCAATTCAGGTTTTGTCATAAAGTAACGGTCTTCTTTTGGAAGCATTACTGCATATCCACCTGCTTGACCACGTGGTACAATTGTAACCTTGTGTACTTTTTCAGCTTGGTCTAAGGTTAAACCAACCACAACATGTCCCGCTTCATGGAAGGCAACAATATTACGCTCTTTTTCAGAAATGACACGGCTTGTTTTTGCTGGACCAGCAATTACACGATCACTTGCTTCATCAAGATCTCCCATGTCAATTTTCTTTTTATTACGACGAGTAGCAACAAGGGCTGCTTCGTTTAATAAGTTTTCTAGATCAGCACCAGAGAATCCTGGAGTACGCTGTGCAATTGCTTTTAGATCCACATCTTCACGTAACGGTTTATTACGAGCATGAACTTTAAGAATTGCTTCACGTCCTTTAACATCTGGACGACCAACTGTAATTTGACGGTCAAATCGGCCTGGACGTAATAAGGCAGGGTCTAAAATGTCTGGGCGGTTTGTCGCTGCAATGATAATAATCCCTTCATTTACACCGAAACCATCCATTTCAACTAGTAATTGGTTTAATGTTTGTTCACGTTCATCGTGACCGCCACCTAAACCTGCACCACGTTGACGACCAACTGCGTCAATTTCGTCGATAAAGATAATACATGGAGCATTTTTCTTTGCATTTTCAAATAAGTCACGAACACGACTCGCACCGACACCGACGAACATTTCAACGAAGTCAGAACCCGAAATAGAGAAGAATGGTACGCCAGCTTCACCCGCAACTGCACGTGCTAATAAAGTTTTACCTGTCCCTGGAGGACCAACTAGTAAAATACCTTTTGGAATACGTGCACCCATTTCAGTAAATTTGCGGTGATCTTTTAGAAAATCAACAACTTCTACAAGTTCTTGTTTCTCCTCATCTGCACCAGCCACATCTACAAAACGTACTTTTTTCTTTTCAGAATCGTATAATTTCGCTTTGCTCTTACCGAAGTTCATCACTTTATTTCCGCCACCCTGAGATTGACTCAATAGGAAGAAGAATAAAATGATTATAATAATGAATGGGATAATCCCAGTAAAGAATTGCACCCAACCACTTGTTTCTGGAGCCGGAAGCCATTCAATTTTCGGATTATTTTGTCTTGCTTCATTAATTTTATCTTGGATTCCTTGGTTATCCATTGGGAAGTTAGCAGTAAATGTTTGCCCTTCCTCATAACCTACAAGTTTCCCCTGAACTACATAAATCAAATTATCAGGTTGGATTGTTGCTTCAGTAATCTTACCTGTTTCTAACGCACTTAAAAACTCATGATAGGATAACTTCTCAGACGGATTTTTTCCTCCGTTAAATGTTCCGAAAATACCAATTATCACGAGAAATATCAATAAATAAAATATGGTGTATCGAAATATTCGATTCATCCCCAGCCTCCTCACAACATAACAGAAAAACTATAAGTAAAATCTTAACATATCATGATTTCTTCATACAACGAAAAGCCCTGTTAAAAATTGCGAATTTCCTTTTTTGTCAAAATGTTCACAAAAATTGATTAAAATGAATAAACTTCTCGTTTTAATATACCAATATATGGTAGATTTCTGTATTTTTCTGCATAATCTAATCCATAACCTACTACGAATCCATCAGGTACTTGGAAACCAACAATATCAGCTTGTAAGTCAACTTTTCTACCAGATGGTTTATCTAAAAGCGTTACGATTCTAATCGATTTTGCTTTACGATATTTAAATAAATCCACTAAATAACTAAGTGTTAGACCGCTGTCGATAATATCTTCAATGATGATTACGTCGCGTCCTTCAACACTTGTATTTAAATCTTTTAATATTTTCACTTCGCCAGAGGAAACAGTTGCATTCCCATAACTAGATACATCCATAAAATCAATTTCAATGTATGAATCATAACGTTTCATTAAATCAGTCATAAAGGGAGTTGCACCTTTTAATACGCCAACTGCTAGTGGGAACAGGTCTTTATATTCTTCTGTTAATTGTTTACCGATTTCTCGAATTCTTTCTTGTATCTCATCTTCAGTTATCATTATTTTCTCAATGTCTTGCTGAATCATCTGTGTTCCTCCTGTAATTACCAATAATAATTAACTTCACACTTTTTGTTTCTTTGTCTTTAGTAGGCTAACTTCTTAGTCAAATCAAGTGTTGAACGATGTTTTATTATTGGATAAATATAAGTCCATAATATAACATTGTACGCTTATTCGCTAACAGGTAGCATATTATTTTTCAAAAGTGAAAACTTTATAAAGTGAAAAATTTACCTTATATATTATTGTACTCGATAATAATTTTAATATCATCTTGGGCGCGCTTTATTTTTGAAAAATTTTTGTTAACTCGAATACCTAAAACAGCCATCACATTATCCTCGGCATCAACAAGGATTGGCAACTGATCACGATCTAAAAGAGGAACTTTTTCATCGATAAAAAGTCGAGATAACCGTTTTGAAGTTTCCATTCCTTTTAGATGTATTCGGTCACCTTCTTTTCTTAGTCTAATACGAAAAGGCGCTTTAAATGAATTTGAATGAAAATAGTAAACCGTTCTACTTTCTAAACTATCCAGATTCTCTACATTAGTGGCGTCTCCTATGTATAAACAAATGCCATTTTGAATTACATTCCATTTATTAAACTCCAGTAATTTTTCATTTACCAATGAAGGGCTTTCGATCTTTTCGAAAATAACTTCACTATATTTTCGATTTGCAACAAAATCGTTAGGTAAATGGATTGTTGCACTCCCATCTTGAGATTTGCACAATTGATTAATGGACTTGATGAGCGCTTCACTGTTTGCGTATTCAGAATCCCCATATAAATAGTTTAATAGTAATAAAGTGATTCTTCTTTGTATTGAAACAGGTAACTCAATATAGTCTGGAATCTTTAAAGAAAACTTACCCTTCCTCACTTCCTTAATTACTTCACCATATTTCTTAGAAGCTATTGAGAAAAGATAGTCATCATCTTCTTGTAAATGTTGGGCAAATTGTACCGCATTTTGAGGAACATGAACATTTTCATTCTTCATGAGAGGAATAATGTGATGTCGAAATCGGTTTCTTGTGTAATCATCCTTCGAATTACTACTATCTTCACGATAGTTACCACTTTTATTCTCCAAAAATTCCTTAATCTCATTTTTCGTAACGGATAAAAAAGGCCGAATAATTGTACCAAAACTAAAGGTGCGACTTGCATAAATCCCTTTCATTCCAGTTATTGAACCAGCTCTCGTTAATGACATCAACATGGATTCTAATTGATCATCAGCGTGATGTGCTGTAACTAGCTTTTCAATTGAATAGTTTTTCATCACTTCAGCAAAATATGCATAGCGTTCTCTTCTACAAATTGCTTGGGAGTTGCCTCCTTCTGCCTCCAGTATTTTTGGAATAGGAATGGATGTACTAAAAATCGGTACACCCTTTTCCCTACAAAAACTTTCTACAAATTGACGATCTTCAAGAGAAGTCTTACCTCTTAACATATGATCCACATGGGCAACAAAAATCTCAATTTCTAATTTTTTTCTTAGATCTAAAAATAAATGTAATAACCCCATGGAATCGATACCACCGGAACATGCTATGAGAAGACGGTCTCCCTGTTGAATTAACTCCTGTTCATTGATAAAAGCGTAAACTTTTTCGTCAAATGAAACCATCTTCTCACCCCACTTTTATTAATTGTTTTAAACTAATGCCTTCTTATGTGGCTTGAATACTGACCACTTTGGTACAACATGACCAACATTAAATAACATGATTGTACAATCATCGTCTACGTTATACCTTTGTTGATATTGCTCCATTAAATCATATAACATAATTTCCATAGGTAAATCATTTTCAATACTATCTTTTAATAGATCTACAAAATATTTCTCCTGTTCATCCCAATCATGATCTCCTGAGAATAAACCATCAGATACCATAACAACATAATCATCTGCAAGTAATTTCACTTTTTCTGTCTCGATTGAAAACACTGGCATAAATCCGACCGGTGCTGCTGCACCATCTACTTTGATTAAGCGTTCACCGCGCAAAATGTAGGTAGACATACTACCTGCTTTCCATGACCAAAGTTCTCCTTTTTGTAAATCCACTAATGCAAAGTCAATTGTAGCGTACATATCTACTTCACGATTGAGGGACATGACATAATGAAGCGTATGCATGGCTGTCTCTGGATTCATATTATAATTTAAACAATCCTTCATTAAACGAACTAACCTGCGACTTTCACGTTGAGCTTCTCTATTTTGCCCCATTCCATCAGAAAGCATCACGGCCACTAATCCAGGGTGAATGTGGAATACGGAATGCGTATCACCAGAAACCCATGAATTTTTTGCCTTACTGTAAATATCGTGTTCAATCTTATATCGTACCGCAGAGCGGAAACGTATTTGCAAGTGGGCAAATGGTTGCTTCTGATCTATTATTTTTTCAACTTGGAACGGTTCAGCAAATACCTCGTAAAGTATCGGAAGAAGTATTCTTTCACATAACAGATGTTGCTCTTCATACGTTTTATGTCTTTTAGCAATTGAGCAAATAATCACTCGTTCTCCCATCGTATTATTGAGAATATCAATTTGGAAACATTGTACTTGGGCGATTCTAAGTTGATGATACAATTCGTCTTCAATCGTTTTAAATGTTAAAGTTTCACTTTCCATTTCTTTCATCAACTTATTTAAGTGATTACTTAAATCTCTTAGTTGCAACGCAATCATTTTCTTTCCATGGTAAAACTCACCATTAATTTTATCGTTATAAAGTTGGTAATCAAGTTCTTCAAGTAATTTTGTAGACTTCACACATTTTAATTTAATCTTTTCTTCTGCCATTGTCTGTTCTGCTACTTTCACACCAGACTTTGCGACAAACCAATTTTCGATAAGCTCTTCCATTCCATTATGTTTGCTACCCCAACACCGGTCATAACGAAAACAACTCATACAAGTTTGACTAGGTTCGATTTTCCTTACAGTGTTTACAGGTTCAATCGTAGTGAAACGGTCAAATACTAATTCCTTTAAAAAGACAACAAAATTTTGAAACGTTTCTAATTTTGCTTTTGTATTTTCAGTAACCCATTCTTGTCGTTGTAATAATACTTCATCTCGTTTTGGATGAATTATGTTTTGCAAGAAATTAAACACATTTTGAGGAATGGCAAAAAACGCAATCCCTGCAACCAATATGGAAACAAAATAGACAGTGTCTAATGGTAATGTCGTATCGTAAAAGAAAAAGAATACACTAGGGACAATACTTCCAACAGCTACCCCAGCTCGTCCTAATCCAGTAAATAATCCTGCAACCACACCTGTTAAACCATATACTGCAATAATACCTGTGAAAGTTAACTCAGAAATACCGAGTAGTGTACCGACAATAATTGCAATTGTAGCTGAGATAGGTACCCCTCCAGCATATGCAGCAATTAGAATTGCCAGATGCATGACAAAGGGTGCTAGACCAAAATAGGATACAACGATTGAATTCATACCCGTTAACGCCATTGCTAAAATGACTAATCCTGCCCCAACTCGTTCATAATTCCAAGTTTTTGTCCAAAATTGATGTGGTTGTACAAAAAATAGTTGTACAAAAATCGTCATAAAGAATGCTAAAACTACCTCGTAATAAATGTAAAGCTGAACCATAAATGGTGGAAAGCTAAAGTGGATTGCAGTTTGCCAAGCAAATTGACCAATTAATATAGCTAATGCAACAGCGAAACTTGTCGGTAACTTCCAGTAACGAAAACGGGTGAATAGTTCATAAAGTACCAATTGTAAGCCTAATATAAGCACTTGCCCTAAGCCTAAACTAATTGCACCGATCATTCCCCCTATAAGAACCCACGCTTTTTCATTTTCATATCGTTGTCTAATTACTGCCCAAAGAGGCAATAAAAACGGGACAGCCGCATCAAACATAACGGTCTGTGATAGAAACAAAGCTAGCAATAAGAAGAATAAATGTATAATAAGGCTTAACTTTTTAATAGAGAAGCCGTCTTTAATTCCTTGTAAAATCGCTTTTTCTGAAACTGTTTCGATGTTTGCCATTTTCCCCATTCCCTTCTAATAGTTTCGAACAATTATATAAAAGGTTCTTTGTAAAATTTGTCTACCTGTGAAGGAAATAGAGAAAATTGTTCGACGAAATATTAGTTAAGCCAACATTCCAAAAATAAATGTCGTATTATTGACAACTATGTGAAAGGCCAATGGGTGTTTCTTTTAGAATTCCTTATGATAAGCTATCATAGAGGGAGTTTCATTAAAGGTTGGAGGCTAGTTATGTTTAATAAGTATTGGAAATTAGCATTATCGATATTCACTGGTGCGCTTCTTATTGTGATTGGTTCAACTGCACCAATTCCAGTCGCTATTCAACTGATTGCACTAATTCTTGGACTCGTTCTTACGTTGATCAATTTATTCGTTGTAACAAAACGACTGCTTTAAGAACAATCTATCAATACCGTTACATACACTTTTTATAGACATCACGCAAAACAGGGGTTGTCTAGTAAGTTAAACTTACTAGACAACCCCTTCTTTATAAAAATAATTCATTAAAAACTATTGCCCAACGTGGGTACCTCACGTATTCACTTCTAATGTCAACATTCCTAAAAAACGTAAAAGGAGTCGTCTAAAAACCCTTTCAGACGACCCCTTTCTTATGAATCTATTTCACACTTTTTCTACGCTCTCAAATAGACAGCAAATTAACCTCTTCTAGCTCCACGGCCACCGCGTTTTGATTCAGTTGCACGTTTTAATGTTGCAAGACGTTCATCACTATCTTTTAGGAATCGTGCCATTTTTTGCTCAAAATTTTCTTTTTGTTGGTGCTGATTACGATCATTTGAACGATGATTTTGATTATCACGACGTGGACGTTGTGGGCGTTCAGGTCTCTCTGGTTGAGGCTTTGCTTTACGGATTGATAAACCGATTTTTCCATCCGCTTCAACATTCATCACTTTCACTTCAACAACATCGCCAACTTTTAAATGTTCGTTGATGTCTTTCACATAGTTATCCGCAACCTCACTAATGTGAACTAGCCCCGTTTTGCCATCTGGCAGCTCAACGAATGCTCCAAAATTTGTGATTCCTGTTACTTTACCTTGTACTTTGCTGCCTACTTCAATTGACATAAAAAAAATGATCCTCCTTAAAATTTAAGCGGCGAAGGTCGCCTTGTAATCTAAATGAAAACGTGCAAAAAAAATCGCTCGTTTCCTTTTATTATAGCCAACAAAAAAAGAGTGTCAACAAGACAACTCTTTTTAGCACCGACTTAATGAAACAATTTTTCTGCTCTAATTCATGTTTTTCCCTAATAAAAAACATATTTATATATAATTGCTGAATTAATCCTTATCTTCTTTATCGGGAATTGTAAAAATAATTTCCCCTTCTTCAGAAAGGAAATATTCTTTTCTAGCAAGTTTTGCTATATAGTCATCATCTTCAAGCTTCGTAATTTGTATATTTAACATATCTTGTTGATCTTGTACTTTTTCTAATTCAGCAAGTACTTCTGCTTTTTCCTGTTCTTTTTTGGAAATCCTTTGTTCTTGAGAAAAAATCGTACTTACCAAAAATACTAGAATCACTGACGCAATGGCACCGAAAGCTACGATTCTTCTACGGAAAAGTACTTTCTGTCTACTTGTAGATTTATTTACCTCTTCTGTAGCACGGACATAGTCATTGTGAAGCGTACGTACTGCGTTGTTAGATTTGTCTAGCTGTTTATGACGCTTTGCCATATCCGTCACCTCCGATTTCGTTCGTATCTTTAATTATACTGTGGAATTAACTTTTTTTAAAGATTGATTTTCCAAATTTTGAGTGAAATTTGGAATACCATTTTGTAAATACTTTTCGAAATGGACTTAAAATAAACAAAATAATACTCATAATTAGTAAAATGAGTTTTCTGAAAATGGAAAATATGAATTTAAAAAATAGAATAATTGGATTGATCACCACATAGAGAACTATTCTTCCGAGGAAACGGAACAATGGTTGGAATAAGGACTCGTACAATAAGATGCCCGAAATTTGCGCAATTGGGTCAATTAAACGCCATTCTCCACCCTTTATAATATATAAAATATAAAAAGTCAGTGCACCTAAAAGTGCCCACATGACCAGTTCGAAACCTATTGTAAATCGTTTTAAAAATGATTTAGGTGACAGGGCGAAGGTAGTAACGCGAAGACAATCAATTATCGCACCTACTAAAACGCCACTTGTCATCATAATTAAAATACTTACAAACTGTTCATTAACCGTCATCCAAACAATTTATGGAGGAAGCCTTTTGATAACCCATTTTCTTCGTCATCATATTGTAGAAGTTTTACATTTCCTTCTAACGTTAATAATCCCTTATCTACGTCTAGATGGACTATTTTTAATTCCTCGCCGCGAATTAGTATGTTTCCTTGTGATGTTTTAACATAAAATTCTTCTTGGTCAAAGCGTTCAATTTCCTTAACTGCAGTCATGTCCATTCTTTTTTTATTACGCACTGTCAAAAGATGATCCCCAGTTGAAATACTATAACGATTACTTTCTTGATGTAGTGTCATATTGTTCCTCCTTTAGTGATTCTTTCTTTTCACTTTATGCTGTAAATAAAAAAAGCATGACAACAAATTGGGTATCATGCTTAGAATTTTTTATATTATTTATTTTTAGTTGTGAGAATTAACTATACTTACTCTTCATCATCGATAAATTGTGGGTCAATTTGGTCAAGCTTTTCTTCTTTTAAAATGCTAAACATATTAGCAGCTTCTTCTTTTCGAACATTCTCTTTCAGCTCTTCAACACGGGCTGTTACTACCTTTTGTCCAAAGCGGATTGCTAGTTCGTCCCCCACTTTAACTGTACTACTAGCTTTTGCAACTTTACCATTGATTGTAATACGCCCTTGCTCAGCAACTTCTTTCGCTAATGTACGACGTTTGATTAAACGTGAAACTTTTAAGAATTTATCTAAACGCATTATGAATTACTCCCCTTTTCACTCTTCTTTGCTTCATCCCAGAACTTATCTAATTGTTCCAATGTAAAATCACTAAAGGATTTCCCACTTTGTCTTACCTTTTTCTCAATAAATTGAAATCTTCTAGAGAACTTTTCATTGGCATGAATCATTGCTTCTTCAGGTGAAATTTTATAGAATCTAGCAATATTTACTAATGTAAATAATACATCGCCAAACTCATCTAAGCGAGTTTTTCCGGAACCATTAATAATTTCTTCACGAAACTCCTGCCATTCTTCCTCAAACTTTAACCAAGCATCATCGGCATTTGGCCAGTCAAAACCAACCGTTGCTGCCTTTTTTTGATAATTGTAACTCGTTTGAAGAGATGAACTTGCTCTGAATTCTCCTTTGAGGATGGATCCTTCAGTTTCACCTTTTTCTGTTTTCTTAATGCTTTCCCAATTGGCAACAACATCTTCCGAATTATTTACCGATACTTCACCAAAGACATGTGGATGACGGCGAATCATCTTTTCACTAATGGATGCAAGTATTTCCTCAAGGTTAAAGTATCCCTCATCCTCGCCTATTTGTGCATGTAAGAAGACTTGCAGAAGTATATCACCTAACTCTTCTACCATGCCAAAATCATCCTCTTCATCAACTGCAGCTAAAAATTCATGGGCTTCTTCAACTAAATATTTCTTTAAGCTTTCATGAGTTTGTTCTTTATCCCATGGGCAACCATTCGGACCTCTTAAAGTGGAAACAATTCTTCTAAAGGTTGTCCAGTCTTTTAGTGCATCTTCATCATTCTGAACAGGCGGTACATAGATTGTTGTTAAATTATTTACTTCAACCGCTTGGTCAAGCTCAAATAATGAAACAGTTTTTAACACTTCTTCTGATGATCCTGCCGCGGTAACAACTGTTACGGGATAATCATCTCGATATTTTTCCATCAAAGTTAATTTCACTTCTGAAGCACTATAAGCATCATAGACTTGAGCGATTAACAGATGTGCTCTCATATTGACATCATGTATGGATAAATTTGTCCCATCCAATAATTGGAACCCTTCAATCGGATCAATTTTTAGTGCTGCAAATGTCGCATCAAAGAAACTTTGCCCACCTTCTATTTTTAACTCTATTTTTCCATCACGCTCTGCAGAAATTAATAACTGCACAGTTTGTTCTGCAACTAATGGGTGCCCAGGAACAGCATAAATTACATCTTGATGTGTTGCTTCGTTTATTAAAATCTCTACTATTTCCTCATATACCGGTTGGAAGGTGTCATGCTTTTCATAAACCTGATCAAAACTCTCAAAAGAAACCCCTTCGCCCTCCAGTTCATGTAAAACTGGATGGTCCATTGTTCGAACATATATTTTTTCACTTTTAGTTAACTTTTTATAAACGCCTAAAGGTAACTGATTTAAATCTCCAGCTCCTAGGCCAATTACAGTAATATGATTCATAAACACCCTACTTTCTCTTATTTAACCATAACTGATATACTGCCATTCTTCGACCAAGTGGGATTAAAAACCATTCTTTTTCTGCTAATAGTCTTGTTTTCCCTACTACTGTTAAAAACACAATTGCCCCAATAGCAATTAAACACATACCCATCAAGATCGATTCAACTCTCGCAGAACCTACTAATCCATTAATGGATTGCAAAACTTTATCGACTAAGAAGACAGATAAAGTCATTGCTATACTTGCCATGAAGAGCTTTATGTAAAAACGATTTCCTGCGAGATTGTTTGATGTTAATCGTCTTATATAAATCATTAATAGTAATGCACATAAAAATAAACTGATATCACTAGCGATTGATGCACCAAGTACATGATACGAAGGAACGAGGAGTTCATTTCCTAATGCTTTTACAATCAATGCACCAATAATTATGATAGCCGGTATTTTTAATTTACCCATCCCTTGTAAAATGGCGGTAAGTGTCAAAATGATCGACAACGGGATTATCTGTAAAACAATAATCATCAAGACATTTGACAGTTCTGCTGTTTTAAACAACATTGTATTGACGTACGGCATCACAATGACAAGTCCAAGGGATGCAGCAACCCCAAACATTAATGAGCTTCTGTAAGTTAACTGTATAAAAGGAATTGCACTGCGTCCTTCTCTCTTTTTCATATGGTGTGCGACAAGGGGGACAATAGCTAGCGATAGTGACGAGGCAATCACAATTCCTAGTTGAACAAGTGGTTGGCCACGATCATATATCCCCTTTTGTACTTGTGCTAAATTCTCTTCCATTCCATTTTCAACCATCAACGAATAGATTGTAAATGAATCAATTAACTGTAGACATAGAATTAGTAAGCTGCTCATACTTACACTAATGCTTAGATATGTAACCTCTTTAATAATTGGCCATTTTTTAAGATTGCCTCTAGGGACTTTTGTATAAGACACTTTCTTTTTGATTAGTAAATATAGCAATATAATTCCTGCTATTTCGCCTAACACTGTCCCTAATACTGCCATATTCCCAGCAGCATATAACGATTCAGTTGTTTTCATAACAATGAATGTTCCTATTAAGATAATTGAGACCCTGATTGCTTGTTCAAATACTTGAGCATATGCGACTGGCGCCATATCACCTTTAGACTGAAACGTTCCTTTCATTAATGCCAAAATAGGCATAAATAAAGCAACGAAGGAACCCGTTTTTATTAAAATCGCTAAATTTCCATCACCCATGAGGCGAGATAACCATCCTGCACCGAAAAATAATAAGGCAAAAAAGACAATCGATAGAAAAGTTAAATAAACAAATATCGTTTTAGCAATAAAATATTTATGCTGTTTATAGTCCTTATTCGATTCAACATCTGCTAACATTTTTGAAATGGCAACAGCAAATCCTCCTGAAGTCCAAACAACAAAAAACGAAATAAACGGATAAACCTGTTGATAAATATAAAAACCTTGGTCACCAACTAAATTTTGAAAAGGGACTCGATAGATGGCACTAAGAATCTTTACAATAATAGCAGCTATTGTAAGGAGTAAAGCACCTTTCATATATCCTTTCATTCCAAAATTATTAGACATATACTTTCCTCTTTCTGACATACACTTTAGCGCCATTATAACAGAATATTTTTTCAATGATGATTACAAGCCATTGAAAGACAACAAAAAAGTAAGCCGATCTCAATTTAAATGAGTCGGCCACTTATGTTAATTTTCCATTTGTTTCGCTAAGAAATTTGCCGCTGTTTCAGCAGCTTTTTGTTCGACTTCTGTTAAAAAGTGAACCTTTGAAATTAAATAGACAGCACCAATCGTATCACCATTAGAAATAATAGGGGCTACACAATAAGATTTTACCTGTTCAAACTGTCCTGGAACAAGCTCAATCGAATCTTCATTTTTTTCTAAAACAACTGAACGTTGTTTCATAAAATCCTCTGAGAACTGCGAAAGTCTCTTATTTACATAATCCTTTTTGGAAACTCCAGCTACAGCAATAATTTCATCACGGTCACTAATTAATGCAGGAGTTCCAATTGTTTCATAAAGGGACTCGACGTACTCTTTTGCAAACTCACCTAAATCGTTAATTGGTGAATATTTTTTTAGGATAACTTCGCCTTCGCGATCAGTGTAAATTTCTAATGGGTCTCCTTCACGGATTCGCATTGTTCTTCGAATTTCCTTTGGAATAACAACGCGTCCTAAATCATCAATACGTCGGACAATTCCTGTTGCTTTCATTCATGTTGCCTCTCTTTCAGTATCAATTTTAATGATTCATTGATAGTATGGTTAGAAATTGGACAATGTATGCAAAAAGTGTATGAATAGGATAAATTTCTGTAGGTTAATAAATCCATTTTCCTACAATAATTTCCTCCGAGAGTCGTCCCATTAAGAAATTGGATTTATTTTTCAACGAGTTGCTTCTTAGCCTTTGCAATTATTTCAACCATTTGCTCTAATACGTCAAATGGCAAATACTTTTTCCCACATTTTTTTTCATCGATTGTTATTATTAATTTTTGACCATCCATGCTGAAACCTACAGCACGATCAAATTTCATTGATTCGGTGACAATTTTGCTACCTTCGACACTAGCGGTGCCCTCTTCTGAAATATAAATAGAGATAACCTTTTGTTTTTCTTTAATTGCAGTAATTCCAGCTTTCATAGCCCAAACCTTCATACGTGCTATGCGCAACAAATTCACTGTTTCATCTGGAGGATTACCAAAACGGTCAATCATTTCATCAAATATTTCATTATAATCCTCAATTGCATCCATGGATTTAATGCGTTTGTACATTTGGATCTTCTGATAACCATCTGTAATATACGAATCAGGAATATACGCATCTGTATGAAGAATAATTTCAATTTCAGCTCTTTCTTCTGGCATTTGACCTTGTTTTTCTTTAATTGCGTCTTCAAGCATTTGTGAATATAAGTCAAATCCAACAGAATCAATAAAGCCGTGTTGTTGTGCTCCCAGTAAATTTCCTGCACCACGAATTGATAAATCACGCATTGCAATTTTAAATCCTGAGCCTAGTTCAGTAAATTCCTTCACTGCTTGCAAACGTTGTTCGGCCACATCAGTTAGTACCTTATCTCGCTGATACATGAAGTATGCATATGCGATTCTATTTGAACGACCTACACGACCGCGCAATTGATATAGTTGTGATAATCCCATTCGGTCTGCATCATGGACAATCAAAGTATTTACATTTGGCATGTCTACACCAGTTTCAATGATTGTTGTCGTTACAAGTACATCGTATTCCCCATCTAAGAAACTTAAAATTATTGATTCAAGTTCCGACTCTGTCATTTTCCCGTGAGCATATCCAACTCTTGCTTCTGGGACAAGCATTTGAATCTCTTCCACTTTTCTTGCCATATCTTCTACTCGGTTATACAAGAAGAATGTTTGGCCACCTCTAGCCATCTCACGTTCTATTGCTTCACGTACTAATGCCCCGTTATACTCCATTACATACGTCTGTACAGGGAAACGATTTTGAGGTGGTGTCTCAATAACAGATAAGTCACGAACACCCACCATCGACATATGCAAGGTTCTTGGAATTGGTGTTGCTGTTAACGTTAAGACATCAACATTTGTTTTTAACTGTTTAATCTTTTCCTTATGTGTGACACCGAATCGTTGTTCTTCATCTACAATAAGTAATCCTAAATCATGGAACACAATATCTTTCGATAAAATACGATGTGTTCCAATCACCATATCAACCGTACCTTCTTTTAATCCTTTTAACGTTTCAGTCTGTTGCTTTTTTGTTCTGAAGCGGCTTAACAGTCCGACATTGATTGCATAATCCTCAAATCGCTGCACAATGGACTCATAGTGTTGCTGTGCCAAAATAGTCGTTGGTACTAAAAATGCCACTTGCTTACCGTCCATGATTGCTTTAAAGGCTGCACGAATGGCAACTTCTGTTTTCCCATAACCAACATCCCCACAAACAAGTCGATCCATTGGGCGTTCTCTTTCCATATCCCGCTTTACTTCGATAATTGTACGTAATTGATCTTCTGTTTCTTCATAAGGGAATGCTTCTTCAAAGGTACGTTGTTCATCCGAATCGGGTGAAAAACTATATCCCTTCTCAGCTTCTCGCTTGGCATAAAGTTTTATTAAATCATCTGCAATATCTTTAACTGCAGAAGATACCTTCGCCTTCGCTTTCTTCCATTCAGTACCACCTAACTTATGTAATTTAGGCTCTTTTCCTTCAGAAGCGACATATTTTTGGATTAAATCTATCTGATCAACGGGTACATATAATTTATCATCTGCTCGATATCGAATATGGAGATAATCTTTATGCGTTCCATTTACTTCTAACGTATCAATACCAATATACTTCCCGATTCCGTGGTGAACATGTACAACATAGTCTCCAGGTTTTATTTCAGTATAGCTTTTAATACGTTCAGCATTTGTCATTTTTTGAGGACGAGCTTTCTTTCGTTTTGCCTGTTGCTTAAATAGTTCGTCGTCCGTTACAACTGCAATCCTTTGAAGCGGAAGCTCAAACCCTGAAGTAAGCAGCCCTTCTACTAAGTAGATTCCTGCATCTTTTGGATTTCCTATGATACTTTGAATATTATAATCTTCTAAAGTACCCTGAATTTTTTTCAAACGCTCCCCACTATCGCCAACAAAAAGAACAATAAATTTCTCATTTTTCCAACGTTCAACTTCATTTTGCAACAGTGCCATTTGTCCATGAAATTGTTGCATAGGCTTACATGAAAAATTTACAGTCTTGGAGAATTTAATGCCTGAAAAGGTTCTAGTAAATAGAGCAAAGTATAATTTAGGTTGGTCAATCATCGCAATAACTTCTTTAAATGAGAAAGAGGGTTTTACGTCATGGACAATTTTGCCTTCCTCTAACAGCGAAATAAACCATTCTTCCTCTTCCTTTTCCCAGGCATCCATTACTTCTTGAATACGGCCAATTTCATCAAATAGAACAATTCCTTCTTGAGAAAAATAATCGCCCAAAAATGCCGGATCTTCGTATAGTAATGAACCATACTTTGTAATATGATTTGGAATATTTCCTTGTCGTAACATTTCCATATCATATTGGATATTTTCGTATAGAGTCTCTTGTACTTCTTTTTTCTTTAACTTTTTTAAGCTTGTTGCTAATGCCTTTTCTAATCTTTCAGCAAGGGAGATACGTTGATTTGTATTTAATAGTAAGTCTGTTGCAGGTAGTATTCTTACAAATTCCAATTTTTGAATAGAACGTTGATCATCTGCAGAGAATTCTCTAATAGAATCCACTTCTGTGTCAAAAAGCTCAATACGAATAGGCGACTCTGCATATGGTGGATAAATATCTAAAATACCTCCACGTAACGCAAACTCACCGGGTGTCGTTACCATTTGACTTCTTGTATAACCCATTGCCACTAACTTAGATAACCAATTTTCAACCTCAATATCTTCTCCAACTTTAACCTCTAGAAAACTTGTCTTCCACTGTTCAGCTGGCGTCATAATCTTCCTCATTCCAGCGATAGGAATGATATATACCCCAACATCTTTGTTAATCAGATGTCCTAAAGTTGCAATACGTTCTGCTCGTAATTCAGGTGAAGAGATTGTTAAATCAGCTGCAATAAACTCTTCTGCAGGATAATAATGGACATAGTCTTCCCCTAATAGTGAAGTTAAGTCTTCTACAAGCTTCTGAGCTTGTAGTAAGTTTGGTGAAAATATATAGATTGGCTTCTTTAACTCTTTAAATAAAGAATGAATAAGGACTGGCCTCGCACTTCCTGTTAAGCCCGTAATCAATTGTGAATCATATTGGCCATCGGATAATTGTTGAATAAGGCTATTTATATGTTTATCTTGAGAGAATAATTGATGTAAAACGTCCAAGTAAAAACCCCCTTCCATTACTAATCGTCCAAAAATTATGTATACGTTTATAAGTATGACACATAGACGAAGGAAATACTTTCTTTTATCAAAGCATTATTGTTAACTGATCAAGGCTTAATCACTTCTATAATATTTATAAAATATCTCAATATTGTCGAGAGGTTAAGTGGAAAAAGCCTTGGACTCAATGACGAGTACCAAAGCATCTTCCTTATCCTACTAGCTTCATGTAATGATGATAAAAGCTAGTTTCATAACTATTGTAACCATTTTTTTAATGCATAGTAATCTGGGAACTGTTTTAATGAATCTTCACAGGATTCGCATATACAATGTACAGTTGTTTGTCCATTAGCATCCTTTTCGATGTAATCATCTATTTCCCCTACTTCAAATAAATGAAGTTTACGTATTGTTTCATCTGCATCAAAAGGTAAAGTTCCTATTTCAGTTTCACAATGTCTGCAACGATACTTGACAGCCATGAAAAATCGTCCTCCTTTTTGTACAATCGGCAAATCCCTATTTGTACTCAAAGTATAGACTTAAATTCGATTTTTTATGCACTTTACTGTTGTACGTTAAACTCATTCATGACATCTAAAAACTTTTTCGATAACGATGTTTCAACTGCAGCAGCAGTTTTATTGATAGCATTTTCGATAATTGAATCTTCTTCTTTTGAAAACTTTGAGAGGACGTAATCTGGAACTTTCATCCCCGCAGGAGGACGGCTAATTCCTACACGAATTCGATTAAATTCCTGGGTTCCAAGATGCTGGATTAATGATTTAATACCATTATGCCCTCCGGCGCTTCCTTTTTGTCGTAAACGTAATTTACCAATCTCTAAATCTAAATCATCGTAGATAACGATGATATCTTCTACACTTATATCAAAATAATCCATTATTGGTCTTACACACTCGCCAGATAAATTCATATAGGTTAATGGTTTTAGTAACATCACCTTTCCTTCTGGTCGGTGAATCGTCGCATACATGCCATTAAACTTCATTTGATTTAATGGAGCGTCCCATTTTTTCGAAAGTGTATCTATACAATCAAAACCGATATTATGTCTTGTATGTTCATATTGTTTTCCTGGGTTACCTAATCCTACGATTAATTTCATATTATCCACCCTTTTATTTGCTAATCGTGCTTATTTTAACATATAGAACAGAAAGAAAGCACACGATGTATGTATTCATATTGGGGAAATTACAATGAATTATTTTATTTTGGATTTCTCAATCCGATTTATGTATTGCTTAATTTTATACTTCTTAGATCTTATCGTTAACAGAGATAAAAAAATGTATGAGTATTTCACCCATACATTTTCAATAATTATTAATGATTTTCTGATTCTGGCGCTTCCATTGCTTTCATATCTACATTATCAGTATCACCTTGACCAGCTGTATCATCATTTGCTACACCTGGAGGAGTTACTGTAAATAATGTATCCTCATCTGCATTTAGAATTTCATACTTAACATTCAAGTCTCTTACAGAAAGTGAATCTCCGATGCCTAAGGAAGAAATGTCCACTTCGATATGTTCAGGCATTTCTGTCGGTTTTACCTTTATTTTTAAGACACGAATAGGCTGTGTTAAGATTCCACCTTCACTAACTCCTGGCGAGTCACCAGTAGACACAACCGGGATCTCTACTTCAAGTTCTTCAGACATGTTAATAGATAAAAAGTCTACGTGCTTTACAATTCCTTTTAATGCACATCGTTGAACATCAGTAATGACTGCATTTACCTTTTTACCTTCAACATCAATTTGAAATACACTTGTCCGTCCGAATTTCTGAACTGCTTTTGCTGTTTCTTTATAATCTAAAACAATAGGAATTGAATCGATGTTATATCCATATACAACTGCAGGTAACATTCCGCTCTGTCTTAATTTTGTAAGCTGTCCACGTGGTCCTTTGTTGCGCTTTGTAGCTTGTAATACAGTACTCATACTCAAAATAAATGACCCCTTTTCTGAAAAATTTACACAATTTAGTATGTGTTATTTTCAGTAAAGCTAATCAATCTTCGGACTTTTGAATGTAAAAAGCCGACCCACAATTTGATGGGTCGGCAATATCTAAATCATATAAAATTGGTGATGCAAACAATTACATCAAACACTTTTTAATTAATCAAATAATGTACTTACTGATTTGTTTTCATAAACACGTGAAATAGCTTCTGCCATTAAGTTCGCAACAGAAAGTTGTTTCACTTTTGGAGAACGTTTATCATCAGAAAGTTGAATTGTATTCGTCACAACTAATTCTTTAATAGGTGAGTTTTCAATACGTTCGATCGCAGGACCAGATAATACTGGGTGTGAACAGCACGCGTAAACTTCTTTCGCACCATTTTCTATTAAGGCATTTGCACCAAGTGTAATTGTACCTGCAGTATCAATAATATCGTCTATTAAGATACATACTTTACCTTGAATATTCCCTACAATATTCATTACTTCCGCAACGTTTGGTTTTGGACGACGTTTATCAATAATAGCAATCGGTGCCTTTAATCTTTCTGCCATTTTACGTGCACGAGTAACACCGCCATGGTCAGGAGATACAATGACAACATCTTCAGGATTAAGATCTTTTGACTTAAAGTATTCAGATAAAATTGGAACAGCTTGTAGATGGTCAATTAAAATATCGAAGAAACCTTGGATTTGTGGAGCATGTAAGTCTAATACGATTACACGGTCAGCGCCAGCAGTTTCTAATAAGTTAGCGACTAATTTTGCAGTAATTGGCTCACGAGCTTTTGCTTTTCTATCTTGACGTGCATAACCATAATAAGGAATTACAACGTTTACAGTTTTTGCAGAAGCACGTTTAACAGCATCGATCATAATTAATAATTCCATTAAGTGTTCGTTCACTGGAGCAGATGTAGATTGTACGATGAATACATCACATCCACGAATACTTTCTTCGATACTAATCTGAACTTCACCATCACTGAAGTGTTTTACAGATGATTTACCAAGTTCAACACCCATAATTTCAGCAATTTCTTGTGCTAGTGGATAGTTAGAGTTAAGAGAAAAGATCTTTAATTTTGAGTTTGCATATTGATACGGCATAATGGCCTCCTAAAAGATTTGCAGTATTATTTTATTTCATCTTTTTTACGTAATCTAGTTTGTTCTCTTGTCTTGCACGTGCAATTGCAAGTGCATCCTTTGGAACTTCTTTTGTAATCGTTGAACCAGCAGCAATAAATGAACCCTCACCTATTTTAACAGGTGCTACTAAGTTAGAGTTGCAGCCAACAAAAACGCGATCTTCAATAATTGTTTTATATTTATTTTTACCGTCATAGTTGACCGTAATAGATCCACAACCAATGTTTACATCGCTACCAACTTCAGCATCACCGATATAACTTAAATGGGAAACTTTTGTATCATTGCCTAAGCTACTCTTTTTCACTTCAACAAAGTTACCGATTTTCACATGATTACCTAAGTTGGACTCAGGACGTATATGTGCAAATGGTCCAACAGAAGTATCCTCGCCAACTAAGCTATTTAAAACAACTGAGTTCACGATTGATGTTCGATCACCAATTTGACTTGCAACAATTTGACTATTAGGTCCGATTATACAATCTTCACCGATAACCGTATGACCTTCAATCACTACACCCGGTTTAATAATAGTATCGCGACCAATTTCAGCCTCTATACTAATATGAGTATTAGATGGATTAATAATTGTTACACCATTACGCATATGTTTTTCATTTATTCTTCCGCGCATAATTTCTTCAGCTTGCGATAATGCAACTCGGTCATTAACTCCTAATATTTCGTTAAAGTCATCTGTTGCAAATGCAGAAACGATTTCACCTTGTTGCTTTAGTATTTCAATAACATCTGGTAAATAAAATTCACCTTGTGCATTTTCATTTTTCACTTGTGTTAATGCTTGGAATAACGCTTTGTTATCAAAACAGTAAGTACCTGTATTGATTTCATTTATTAGTTGTTGTTGTTCTGAAGCATCCTTTTGTTCTACAATCTGTTCAACTTGACCATTGTCATTTCGAATGATTCTTCCATAGCCAAATGGATTTTCAGCAACAGCAGTTAATATTGTTGCTTTTGCATTTTGTTGATGATGGTAATCATATAAAGCTTGGAGTGTTTCTGGACGGATTAAAGGTGTATCACCACATACAACTAAAGTTGTACCTTCTAAAGAGCCTAAAAGCTGTTCGGCTTGTTGAACAGCATGTGCTGTGCCTAATTGCTCAGCTTGTAGAGCATACTCACTTTTTTCTCCTAAATGCTCTTTAACCATTTCTGCCCCGTGGCCAACGATTGTCACGATTCGATTTACATTCATTAATTGAACGTTATCTACGACATGTTCAACCATTGGTTTCCCACAAACTGGATGGAGCACTTTATATAATTTGGACTTCATGCGTGTTCCTTGGCCAGCAGCCAAAACTACCGCAAAAATGTTATTCATGATAAGTCCTCCATTTGAAAGTTTCTCTTATGACTATATAGCAAAATCAGCGGATTTTCAAGGTATGTAGACTTGACAAAACGGTTACACCTTTTAACTTTTTGCGAAGGAATTATTTTCCTTTTCCACTTTTTAGCCATAAAAAAAGAGCCTTTTAAACTACTTGGCTCTCATTTAATAAAACTATTAAACATTTGCTTCTTCTAATTCAAGAACTTCTTCGCTAGCTGCATGGTAAGCTGCTAGGACCACTTCCTGAATCATATTTCTCGTTTCTGAGTTAATTGGGTGTGCGATGTCTCGGAATTCGCCATCTGGTGTTCTTTTGCTTGGCATCGCAACAAAAAGCCCACTATTCCCATCAATTACACGAATATCGTGTACAACAAAAGCATCGTCTAATGTTATTGAAGCGATTGCTCTCATTCTACCATCAGTTTGAACGCGACGTAATCTTACATCTGTAACGATCATTACTTTCACTCCTCTCATTCTATGATGTTCTATAAAAAACTATAATTCTACAATATTTCCTAATTTCCTTCTTATCTTATACAATTTTCTAAAAAATTTGAATTATTTTTTTCACATCTAAAATCAGAGTTTGTGAAAATTTAGAATAAAAGGGAAAATCCCTTAATAAATTAAAGAATTTTCCCTTTTTCTATTATTCTACGATGGCTATAACTTCTATTTCTACTTTCACGTCTTTTGGAAGTCTAGCAACTTCTACAGCAGAACGTGCTGGCTTATGAGCTCCAAAATTTTGGGCATATGCTTCATTCATTGGGGCAAAGTCATTCATATCTTTCAAAAACACCGTTGTTTTCACAACTTTATCTAAAGAAGAGCCAGCTTCAGCAAGAACCGCTCTTAGGTTTTCAAATACCTGATTTGTTTGGGCAACTATATCCCCTTCTACTAGTTCTCCAGTAGCAGTTAAAGGGATTTGACCAGAACTAAAAAATAAACCATTTACTACAATTCCTTGCGCATAAGGGCCAATTGCCGCTGGTGCATTAGTTGTTGATACTGTTTTCATATACTATCTCTCCTTTAAAAAATAGTTTCCTTCAGATAATGCAATTGTTCGATCTTTTTCATTTACTTCCTGTAGTTTAACAAGCGAATAGTAATTATCTATTAGTGTATCATCTGCATGCTCAGCCTCTACCAAAACAGCAATTCCAGCAAGCTCACAATCAAATTCCTCTAATAGATTTTTCATTCCGTTTAATGTTCCTCCAACTTTCATAAAATCATCAGTTATGAGAACACGTTGTCCACTTTTCATGCTACGTTTAGATAAAACCATCGTTTGAATACGACGAGACGAACCAGAAACATAATTGATACTAACAGTTGACCCTTCTGTTACTTTACTATCGCGTCTTACGACAACAACTGGTACATTCAGATGTTTTGCAATTGAATGTGCAATTGAAATACCTTTTGTAGCAACAGTCATAATGACATCAATCTGTTGGTCATGAAAAGCACTAGCAAAAACTTTACCTACTCGATTCATTAAATCAGGGTTACCAAGTAAATCTGTCATAAATAAATAGCCACCTGGTAATAATCGATCCGACTTGCTAAGCTCTGATATTAAAATTTGTATGACTTCACGTACTTCATCATTTGTCATTTTGGGAATATATTTAACTCCACCTGCAGCTCCTGGTACTGTTACCAATAACCCAATTCCTTTTTCCTCAAATGTTTCTTTTACAATTGTTAAGTCTTCACTAATTGATGACTTTGCCGAATTGTATAGATCAGAAAAATAGGTGAGTGGTATCAGTCGATGAGGATGTTCTAGTAAATAATACGTCATATCTACTAGACGTTCACTTCTCTTCCATTTCATATGACCCTCTCCTAAAAGTTAATACTTGCATTAATAAAAAATGCTCTCGATATATTTCTTAATATTAGCTGAAAATTTGCATCATAGTATCATTAAAAACCGAATATTTTATAGAAAAGGTACCATAATTGTACGAATTTAAGCAAGTGAATTCCTCTCACCGATTAATCGTACAGCAAAAACTTCATCACAAAAGCCTCTTAAGCCATTATAAATTCTACTTAAACGTGTTTCGCTATCGATTAGTCCAAAAACAGTTGGCCCACTTCCACTCATTAACACGCCATCTACACCGAACTTTTTCATTTGCTCTTTAATCATTACTACTTCTGGATGAAGTTTAAAAGTAACGGATTCTAATACATTCCCCAAGCTATTACACATTAAATCATAATTATTATTTTCTATTGCTTTAATCATTTGTTTTGTATTTGGGTGCTCTACTTCAGATAAGTTAAGTCCTCCGTAAACGGATGCTGTTGATACACCAATTTTTGGCTTAGCGAGAACAACCCAGCATGTTGGTGGTGCAGGGATTTGCTGAATCTTTTCTCCTCGACCTGTTGCTAGTGCAGTTCCACCATAAACGCAAAAAGATACGTCTGATCCAATTTTGGCACCTAGCTCTGCTAATGTATCAAGGGATAAATTTAGTTGCCAAAGTCGATTTAAGCCGCGTAATGTTGCAGCAGCATCACTACTACCACCTGCTAATCCGGCAGCAACTGGAATTTCTTTATCAATTGTGATTGAAACACCCATTTTGACTCCATATGTATCTTTTAGCAGTTTGGCTGCTTGATATGCTAAATTACGTTCATCATCGGGCACAATACTATTTGATGATGCAATTTTAATTAGACCATCATTTCTTATTTCAAGACCAACACGATCCGCTAAATCCACTGTCGTCATAATCATTTCAACTTCGTGATATTGATCTGGACGTTTGTACAAGACATCTAATGTTAAGTTAATTTTTGCAGGAGCTTTCACGTAAAGCATCTTTTATCCTCCTATAAACAAATCCTATAATAGGACTATTAAGTTTCATAATATATTTCTAAATTGAAATTGTATTTATTTTATACGCTTCAAATTTCGCTGTCACTTATTGTAACATACTCCATTATAAAGTGAAGTTTGGTAACCAATACAACATATTAATACATCAATAACAAAAGTTTTCAAAAAAGCCAACAATAACCGATTACGATTATTGTTGGCCATGTCGTCAACTACTACTTATTTGTATTGTTTTGGTTTGCTTGCTGTGCTAGACCTTGCTCGGCCATTTCAATTGCTCGCTTTACCATGTTTCCTGCATCTCGGGCTCTAATTCCGCCCCAACCTTCACGCTCGACAACATCATAAAATCCGAGTTCCTTGGCAATCTCTTCTTTTAGACGGCTCGACATGATACCTCTTCTTCTTGACATGCAGTTACCTCCTCACAATAAGTAGGTTGACTTTCGTAGTATGTGCAATAAAGGAAATTTAAAACATAAGTACTTCTCACTAAAAAATAGAAGGGCCATCTAGAATGGAATCCTCCTAGATAGCCCCAAAAAATATAAAAATAAGTATTAGAGATTATTTAGCCATCGCAATTTGCGAATCATCTAAAAATGTAATCTCTACTGCTTCCGTTAAAATATCTGTGTAGCTGTAAGAAACACGTTTGCACGCATTATCCTCTTGGTCAAGCTCAATAACAAAAACTGCGTGATAAGTTTCACTAAGTATACCAGCGCACTCAACAGTTTTTTTGCGACCACCGTTTGCCTTCAATAACAGGCGTTTCCCTAAATTGCAATCTAAAGACTTTTTAATGTCTGCTAACGTTTTTGGCATCTCTGCATACACCTCACTATATATCAGTATAGCCCAATATTACCTCAATGTCAACAAAATATAATATTTTAACAGCAGACATTAAATTCTGTCAACTCATTTTCCACAAAAATATTGTTTTTTTAATATTTTTTAAGGCTTGTTCATAAAATTATTGATTGTAAAAGTAGGGAAGTAGTGTATCTGCTAGTTTTCCAAACTCCTGGATGGATAATGTCTCACCTCTTCGTGATGGCTCTATCCCAGATGCCTCAAGTGCTTCGATTATCTGTTGTTTCTTTTCCTTCCCTTGCTGCAACCCAGATTGCAAATTATTTAAGATTGTCTTTCTTCTTTGTGCAAAAGAAGCTCTTGTTACTTCAAAGAAGAACTCTTCACTTTTTACTATCACAGGTGGTTGATCATGTTTTAGAATACGAATCACCGCAGAATCTACATTTGGTTGTGGCATAAATACTGTCTTCGGAACTGTCATTGCCACTTCTGCAGTACCATAATATTGAATAGCAATTGATAATGACCCATATTCTTTCGTACCGGGTTTTGCTGTAATACGGTCTGCTACTTCTTTTTGCATCATAACAACTAGACCACGGATTGGGAGATTTTCTGTTAGCAACTTCAGTAAAATAGGTGTTGTTACATAGTAGGGTAAGTTTGCAACAACCATTATGTCTTCTACATTTTGAAATTCCTCTTCAATAACTGATTTAACATTTGCTTTTAGAATATCTGAGTGGATAATTTTCACATTAGAATAAGGACTTAGTGTATCTTCAAGAACTGGTAGCAACCGTTGATCAATTTCAAATGATACTACCTTCTTAGCAGCACGGGCTAAATGCTCCGTTAAAGCACCAATCCCGGGACCTACCTCAATTGCTCCGCTTTCGTTCGTAAGATTTGCATGATGAACAATGTTTTTTAAAATATTTGGATCTATAATAAAGTTTTGACCTAAGCTTTTTTTAAACGAGAATCCATATTTGTTAAGTATTTCTTTTGTTCGAATTGGTGTTGCAATATCTTTATTCATTTAGTTCCTCCTGGTCAAGTTGCATGATTGCTTTAGCAAATTGCTCTTCTGTAATTTGAAATATTAGCAAACGTTTATGTAGCTGTTTTCCATTAGTCATACCTATATTTAAAAGTTCCCCTAAACGGTATCTGCGCATCTTTGATTGCGGATGTCCGATTAATCGGGCTATCATCAAATCCTCTAATGTAATAACTTCTGATGGATCACCTTCACTCGGTGTATATACATTCTGTAATGCTTCACGAATATCTTTATCGCTAGCATGTTCTATACCCAAACCCTTTCCATTTTTAGCGATTGTTTTTTCTTTCGCTAAAAACGCATGTTTTACTCCAGGAATATGTTCTTCTATGATTGCTCTTATTCGACGTCCTGGATAGTCCGGATCAGTAAATACAATGACACCTCGTTTTTCTTGTGCATGCTGGATCCTTTTTAATGTTTCTTTTGAGATAGCTGAACCATTTGTTTCAATTGTCTCTGCCTTAACAGCTCGTTTAATTGCAGTTGTATCATCCTTACCCTCTACAACGATAATTTCTTTTATATCCAAAGCCCTTCCTCTTTTCACATTACTCTTTGACCATTTTAGCATAATTAGTTGGAAGATTATTCACTTGCATTATGAAGAACTTATTAAGACTCTAGTATCATTATTCCCAAACATTGCTTTGTAAAACGAAAAAAGCCTTCCTGAGAAAATCAGGAAGGCTAAAACATTTTTGGAAGTATTATATGTTAATCTAAAATCTTAATTAAGACCTTCTTACGTCCCCATTTATATGCATCTGCTTTTGTATGCATAAGAACGTCAATCTTATTTCCTTTAATAGAGCCTCCAGTGTCGCCTGCAATTGCATATCCGTAGCCTTCAACCCATACTTTTGTTCCTAATGGAATAACGTTTGGGTCAACAGCAATGAGCTTCAACTCTGGGTTTGATGTTAAGTCAATTCCTGTTGCAGAGTTCCCTGAGCATCCACCACAGTTAGGAGTATATGCTGTTGCTGTTACGTAAAACTCTTTACTACTTGTCGCAGGTGCATCATTACGGGAAACATTAGCCGTTACAACCTTTGTCCCAACAGATACCACTTTCGTAATTGGCTCTTTAATAACTTCTTCAGACTTTAGTACTTTAGCAACTTCTTTACCATTTTCTTTTGTAACTTCGTAGGAACGAGAAACAATTCCTTCCTCACCGTTTGTCACAACTTTTTGTTTGCCTTTTAGTAATGAAGCATCAGATTTTGTTTCAACTGCAAATTGTAGAGGTTCTTCAACTACATCGGTAACTTTTTCTACTCGAACAATTTTGATTTTTTCTTCAGGAGTGATAACAGTCTCCAAATCATTTTCGACACGATCAAGGTCATTGAGTTTGATGTCTTGTTGCTTTAAAAAGTTAGCGACCGTAGTCGAAGTGGACCAAACCTTTTTCTCATCTAGTCCATCGACAAGCGTTACTTCAAACGCTTTTTGAATATCGATTTTGTTATCAACTAAATTTTCGTCTAAAGCGACTGAAAGTTTGTCATGCTCTGAGACTTCAATGTTAGCTTCTTCCAAAATGTTTCTTACGTTGCTTTCAGTTGTCCAAACATTCGTTTGTTCTCCGTCAACTGAAATATTAACTACTCTTGCTTGTTCCCAGCTAACCGCCATACCTGCAGCGATTTCTGTATTCAATGAGGGTGAAACTTTATCGTATTCTGTTATATCTATATCTTCTTCTTGTAGTAGATCTTCTACTGTATCTGCATGTGTGAATATATGATGTTCTTCTCCGTTGGCATTTAGCACAACTGGAGTTTTCGTTCCTTCAAATAAAACGAACGAAATTACTGCTGCAAACAATACAAGTGATAAAATTCTTATAGTCGTTTGCCTACGCCTCAATGATCCAGAGAACAAGTTTTTCATGGAGAATTTTGACATGAAAAAACGCCTCCTCGATACTCGTTGCATTATACGTGCTTCTTTTTTAAAAGTCAACTTTATCAAAAACTTAACAAAAGCACCCATGTGGGAAATCCATCTAAAACGCAGTATAGGAGACGTTTTGGTAATTTATACCTCAAGTCCAAAAACTTTAATTGCGTTAGCGGTTGTAGCGCTACCAACTTCCTCAACTGAAACCCCTTTTAAGCGGGCTATTTCTTCAGCGACAAGTGGTACTAAGGATGGTTCATTACGCTTTCCACGATATGGATGCGGTGCTAAATATGGTGCGTCTGTTTCAATCAATAAATGCTCTAATGGGATATCTTTTGCTACTTCTTTTGGTGTTTTAGCATTTTTAAACGTAACAGGTCCGCCCAAACTAATGATAAAGTTCATTGCAATGCATTCTTTGGCTGTTTCAACACTACCACTAAAGCAATGCATAATACCACCAACAGTTGCTGCATTTTCTTCACGTAGTATTTTCACAATATCTGCTGTAGCTTCACGATTATGAATAATGATAGGAAGATTTAACTTTTGTGCTAACTGGATTTGCTTTCTAAACAATTTTTGTTGAACATCTTTTGGGGATTTATCCCAATAGTAATCCAATCCCGTTTCACCAATTCCAACTACTTTCGGGTGACTTGAGAGCTCTTCAATCCATTTCAAGTCTTCATCAGTACAATCAATTGCATCAACAGGATGCCATCCAATAACAGCGTAAATAAAATCATAATCATCTGCTAATTTCATGGCTCTTTCAATTGTTTTACGATCAAATCCTACAACAACCATTTTTTCAACTTTTGCCTCTAATGCTCGGTCAATTACTTCCTGTAAATCTTCATCGTATTGATCTGCATTAAGATGGACGTGTGTATCTATAAACATTTTCATTCTCCTAACCCTAATTGTATTGAATTAGCCCGTTACGTATTTCACAATAAAATTACATTTACATTACAAATAAACACACTTTTTCAATTTGTAATCGTATTGTAATAGTGTCGAATGACGGACTTGTTCATTATTTTTTGGAAAAAGTATCACCATTAATTATCTTAATATACCATCTGTTTAAACCATTCTGAATGAAAAACCTGTTGAACATCGTAATGTTCAACAGGCAATCATGAATTAGGTGTTTTTATTTTACTTTTGCACCGTTTGGTAATTTTGGATCAACTGAAGCAATGGATAATAATCCATCATGAGACCCCGCTAAAATCATACCTTGAGATAATTCTCCACGAAGTTTAACAGGTTTTAAATTTGCTACGACAATCACCTTTTTACCAATCAATTCTTCTGGTTTGTAATATTGAGCAATACCTGAGACAACTTGTCTTTGCTCATAACCAAGGTCAACCTGCAATTTTAATAACTTATCTGCCTTTGGAACAGGTTCACATGCAGTTACAGTACCTACTCGCAGATCAATCTTTTGGAAATCTTCTATTGAAATTTCAGGGATTTCAGGTACTTCAATTGCCGATTTTGTATCCTCTTCTTGTGGTGATTTTACTGATGAACGCATTTGTTCACGGATATAAGTTATCTCTTCTTCCGCTTCTAAACGAGGAAAAATCGGGATACCTTTTTCTACTACTTTTGTTTGTTCAGATATAATATTTCCAAAATCCTCGATCGATTCCCAAGTCAAAAATTTATCAGACAATCCCAATTGTTCAATAATTTTCTTTGGTGTTGCCGTCATAAATGGCTGTAACATAACTGCAATATGACGCAAACTTTCGGCTAAATTCGCCATTACAGAAGCAAGCTTCGGTCTATTCACATCTTCTTTTGCAAGTACCCATGGCGCAGTTTCATCGATATATTTGTTTGTTCTTGATACAAGAGACCATACATCAGAAAGCACGACACTAAATTGCATTTTTTCCATGTTTTCTTCATATTTCTTTTTCGTTTCGACTGCATGAGCTTTTAATGCTGCATCGAACTCAGTAGATTCTAACTCTTTTGTTGGAATGTAACCATCAAAATATTTATTCATCATGGATACTGTACGATTTAATAAGTTTCCTAAATCGTTTGCTAAGTCGAAATTCGTACGTTCAACAAATGATTCTGGTGAAAATACACCATCAGATCCAAAAGGAAGCTCACGTAGTAAGAAATAACGTGTTGCATCTAATCCATAACGTTCAATTAACATCTCTGGATAAACAACATTTCCTTTAGATTTTGACATTTTGCCGTCTTTCATCATGATAAATCCGTGAGCAAATACCTTTTTTGGAAGCGGGAGATCTAATGCCATCAAGAAAATAGGCCAATAAATCGTATGGAAACGTACAATATCCTTTCCTACTACGTGGACATCTGCTGGCCAGTATTTATTAAATAGTTCATCATTATCAGAACCATATCCTAATGCTGTTATATAGTTAGATAAAGCGTCTACCCAAACATAAATAACATGTCTTGGGTCTCCTGGAACTTTAATTCCCCAGTCAAATGAAGTTCGTGAAACAGACAGATCCTCTAGTCCTGGTTTAATGAAGTTATTAATCATTTCATTTTTTCTAGACTCAGGTTCGATAAATTCAACATTTTCTTCATAATACTTTAGTAGTCGATCTGCATATTTCTTCATATTAAAGAAGTAGGATTCTTCTTTTACTTTATGAACAGCACGTCCACAATCAGGGCAGTTTCCATTATCTAATTGTGTTTCTGTATAGAAGGATTCACAAGGTGTGCAATACCATCCCTCATATTCTCCTTTATAAATATCCCCGTTGTCTAGGAACTTTTGGAAAATCACTTCTACGCTATTAACATGTCTACTTTGAGTTGTTTGAATAAAATCATCATATGAAATATCCATTTGCTCCCAAAGTTTTTTAGCTGCGTCAGCAATTTCATTTACATAATCTTGTGGATGTTTTCCTGCTTCATTTGCTTTTTCTTGAATCTTTTGTCCGTGCTCGTCCATACCTGTTAAAAATCGTACGTCATATCCACGTAATCGTTTATAACGAGCCATTGTGTCAGAGGCAACCGTTGTATATGCCGTTCCAATATGGAATTTACCACTTGGATAATAAATAGGTGTTGTTATATAAAATGTCTTTTGATCGCTCACTAGAAAACTGCCTCCAATATATATAGTTATATTATTATTCTAACTAAGTAAGAAATTGGTTTCAACGAAAGAATATTAAGCATAGCTTTTGACAAATAATAGTGTAAATATATTATTATTTAGGGAACAATACAATATCACATATCGTTTTATATTAAGAATCTTACTTTTTTATGTTATTTAAACAATTTGTCACAAAAAATTAGTTATTTTGGTATTGATTAATGCTAAATAATTGACGTTTATGGTATAACTTGGTATTATACTATTCAGACAGAGAGATAATGTCGAAACGTGGCGAAATAAAAACGAGATAAATTTAGGAGGAAAAAATAGTATATGAAATCAACAGGTATCGTTCGTAAAGTCGATGAATTAGGACGTGTAGTAATACCTATAGAATTAAGACGTACACTTGGAATTGCAGAAAAAGACGCGCTTGAAATTTACGTAGATGATGACAGAATCATCCTTAAAAAATATATGCCAAATATGACATGTGCTGTAACAGGCGAAGTATCTGAAGAAAATTTCCGTTTAGCAGACGGTAAATTAATCTTAAGCCCTGAAGGTGCAGAAATTTTGATGCGAGAAATCCAAAATCATTTAAAAAAATAATATGATAAGCGCGAGCTACAAATCATCCATTTGTAACTCGCTTTTTTTATAAATTTATTGTTGATGATATTCTTGATACACGTCTCTTTTAGGTAATCCCCTTAACTTAGCCACTTCTTTTATCGCTTCTTTAGGAGCAAGTCTTTCATTTTCAATCAAATAATCAATATGTTCAACTACACTCAGGTTGTTCCAATAAGTGTGTTCTTCATCCATCTCGCCATCTGGATTTCCTTCGACAACTAGACAAAACTCGCCCCTAATTTCATGCTCATTTGCCCATTCAATCGCTTCCGTTATTGTACCTCGCAAAAATTCTTCAAATTTCTTCGTAAGTTCTCTTGCCATGACAATTTGACGATGACCACCTAGAGCTAGCTCTAAATCTTTTAATGTTTCTTTTATACGGTGTGGCGCTTCATAAAATAAAATTGTTTCTTCTTTTTTTGCAATTTGCTCCAATTGCTTACGACGTTCTTTTTTGTTTCGGTTTAAAAACCCAAAGAAATAAAAAGGTTGAGGTGATATCCCGGAGGCAATTAATGCAGTAAGGGCAGCATTTGCTCCCGGTACTGGCACTACAGCAAAGTCTTCCTCGATCGCTTTTACAACAATATCCGCTCCAGGATCAGAAATGCAAGGAAGTCCTGCATCACTAACAAGGGCAACAGATTTACCTTCACGTAAATATGCAAGTATTTTTTCTCCACCTTGCTCCAGGTTGTGTTCATGATAACTGACTAGAGGTGTTGAAATCTCAAAGTAATTGCAAAGTTTTTTTGTATTACGTGTATCTTCTGCTGCTATTACATCTACTTCTTTTAAGATACGTAGCGCACGAACGGTCATATCTTCTAAATTTCCAATAGGAGTAGCAACTAAATATAGACAACTTCCTTGTTCATGTTGGGTACTTTTTTGTGATTTCATTTTTGCCCTCCAATATAGTTCAACTTTTCACTGCGCTTTAATTGTTTAAAGGCATATTCTGCACGCATCGCCTGTTCTTTCGTTTCAAACGTTTCATAATACACACAATTAACGGGAGTACGTGGTTTTGTATATTTTGCACCTTTGCCTGCATTGTGGGTTGCTATTCTTTTTTCTAAATTATTCGTATACCCTGCATACAAAGTGTGATCCGCGCATTCAAGGACATAAAAGTAATGACTAGCCTTTGTCTCCATATAGTATTTCACTCACTTCTTGTGTATATTGATTTTCATCATTATAGACATATAATGGTGGTAATATTTTTAAATCAGGTTTTCCATCTTTTATTCCTTCTATTAATAAAGTATTTGCTTCTTTCCCCACTTTTGGATAGACGAATCGAATGCGTTTCGGTTCAAGACGATTTTCCCTCATGGCTGTCACGATATCAAGTAAACGGCCAGGTCGATGAACAAATGCTGCTTTTCCTCCTTGTTTTAACAGGCGTCCGCTAGCTTCAATGGCTTCATTCAACGTTAAATGAATTTCATGCCTTGCTATTGCATAATGCTCACTTGTATTTTTATCACTTAATTCATTTGCGGTAAAATACGGTGGGTTACACGTGACAACATCGTATTTCTCAATTCCAAGAATGGGTGGTATCTCCTTTACATCTCCATGAACCATTGATATTTGATGTTCTAAATCATTGTATTTTACGCTCCGAACCGCCATATCGTAAAGTCGTTCTTGTATCTCGACACCAATGATATTCGCATTTGTCCTTGCGCTTAAAAATAGTGGAATAACTCCGTTTCCTGAACATAGATCAACAATTTGGCCCTTTTGCTTAGGAATATTAACAAATCGAGATAAAAGAACCGCATCTAAAGAAAATGAAAATACAGATGGGCTTTGAATTATTCTTAAATCCTCCGCCAATAAATAATCAAGTCGTTCATCATCCTTTAACCACTGGTCCACAGCATTTCCTCCAATCATCTTATAAAACATGCATGCGGTCACTTCAAGCCCCATGCAAAAGATTCTTTTTTTCACAGAAAAAGACTGAACACCAGAAATAGTGTTTCAGTCTTTCAAAAACTGCATTCATTAGCTGTTTTGTTTATTTAAAAATGATAGACAAAACAAGCAATCTTCCCCTTTTCGCAAACTTCCGAAATGGACATGACAAACATGAAAACCTTCATGATATAAACGAGCTAAATTATCATATCCTTCACCAATTTCTAACGGTCTACCGGGTTTATCGTCACTATCTCTGTCAGTGCCATCACTGTCTTGAGACAATAGTTCTTCTAAACGCCGACGTAAGTGAAGGTTTTCCGTTTGAAGTGTTTGATGATCTTCCACCATATGTGCAACAAATTGTTTTAGTTCATTATATTGTCTCTGTAACGATTCAAGCTGTTGTTCGAATTCCATAACAGTATCTAAAAAATTACGGTCCTTCACGAAAAGTCCACCCCACATTAGATTAGTCAAATTTGCGCTTTTCGTATTTGCAACTTTCACAATAGATATATTAAAGCATATTTGCTTTATGATTATTACTAAATAAAGTTTTTCTCACATTCAAGTATTTCTTCAAGAGAATACTCTGCAGTTCTTTCTTGTTCTTCCAAGTAAACTTGTAAAACACGCTCAAGGACGTTAATCCCTATAACTTTTCCATATCCATCTGGCGTCATTGTTAATTCGCCAATATCCGGCATTCCTTCTTTTGCTGATTCGTAATCGTCGTTTTCATATTTTAAACAACACATTAAACGACCACAGATACCAGAAATTTTCGTCGGATTCAATGATAAATTCTGATCCTTCGCCATTTTAATCGAAACCGGGTCAAAATCACCTAAAAATGTAGAACAACATAGCATTCTTCCACATGGACCTATTCCACCTAAAAGTTTTGCTTCATCACGTACTCCAATTTGACGCAATTCAATACGAGTTCGGAAAATAGCTGCTAAATCTTTCACTAGTTCACGGAAGTCTACACGACCTTCAGCAGTAAAATAGAAAATAATTTTATTGCGGTCAAATGTATACTCAACATCAACAAGTTTCATATCTAATTTATGTTCAATGATTTTTTGGTTTGCTAATTCAAAAGCTCGTTTTGACTCAAGCTGATTTTCTTCTACTTGGATTTGGTCGCGTTCATCCGCGGGGCGCAATACTTGTTTTAACGGTAAAACAACGTCTTTCTCCCCAACTTGCTTCATAGGAACAACAACTTTTCCAAACTCAACCCCACGGGCTGTTTCTACTATTACATGTTGCCCCTTTTCTAGTAGATACATCGCAGGATCAAAGTAATATATTTTACCCGCTTTTTTAAAGCGGACTCCTACTACATTATACAAATGTATATCCCTCCTGCAGATTCAGCATAAGCTGCTCCATCATAAGCGTACGATTCATGTTACGCTGTAAATTTTGTCTTGCATGCAAGATTGCCTGCATTTGATTCGATAATTGTTCATACGTACTATGTAAAGCTATTTCTCTGAAACTCGCTAACATATCTGGATAGACAAGCACGCTTTTCAAATCTGCCTTTACAGCAACAATATCTCTATATGCAAAAAGCAATAAGTCGAGCGCTTGCTCTATTTCGCTTTTTTCTTTAAATGAAGGAAGCCAATCTTCATATACAATAAATAAAGCTTCATGTATATTCTTTTTGATTGCTTCTACTAATTTTAACACTGTTCTTCTACCATGTGCAAACTGCTCGTCATTTGCTAATGAAATGGCAGTTTCAAGGCTATTCGTTACATGACTTACTGTAGAAGCCATAGAGTAGGATATTCCTTGCGCTTGCAACTGGTCCATCAAAATATCTAATGGAATATCGGAAAATTTGACATGCTGACATCTCGATTGAATCGTAGGCAAAATAGATTGATAAGCTTCAGTAAGTAATAGAGCAGTTACTTCGCCTTCTGGTTCCTCTAGAAATTTAAGCAATGTATTGGCTGAGGAGTTATTTAATCGGTCTGCATGTTGAATGATATAAAACTTGCGTCCCTCCTCAAATCCTGTACGTGTCATTTCAGATATTAACTCTCGAATTTGGTCGATTTTAATAAACTGTCCATCGGGTTCTATTTGAAGTAAATTAGGAAAATTCCCAGAGTTGATTCTTTTACAATTTCTACATGTTTCACATGGAACATTTTTCGACACGTTAAGACATACACATAATTTCACAAAAAACAGTGCAACTTCCTTTTTTCCGGTTCCCTTTGCGCCATCAAATATATAGGCATGTCCAGTCCTATTCTTCTCAAATATTGTTTGGAGTTGCTTCATCACAACTGGTTGAAGTTTTATAAGTTTTTCAGTGTTCCCACTCATTGCATTCACCTAATTTATTTAGAAAATGAATCCTTATCGTTTAGAAAAAATCCCGTGTCGTCTTTGAGACACGGGCTTTACATATATAAATTAATTAGTAATCCTTTGATTTCACCAATTTTGTCAAGCAAATCAATTGTCGCTTTTTCCTCATTTAGAAGATCTTCAGCAAGTTCAACTAACTTATCGTCAATTGTTTCAACCACTTTTAACCGACGTCCTTCTCCATATCGATTCCAAGTGTGAGACTGCTTCATTTCAAGACCATAATTGACCGCTTCTTGCAGGAATCGTTTCACGAGCATTTTAAAGCGAGCTAATTCTCTTAGGTTTCGAGATTTAGCAACCCGTTCTCCTGCCGATGAAATATCTCCAAGTAATCGAGTTAGTTGTTCATGTTGCATCTTTGTACCTTGTTTAACAACCATCTCACCAAAGCGGTTACCTGCTTGATTTCCTTGCTTGATTTCATGTTGATTAGTATTTAATCCTACGCGTAAATCTTGGTTTATCTTCAATTCTTTCGCCCCCATAATCCTTTGGACGCATTGTTAGGAAAATAGAGCATACTCACTCAGGTCTAAGAAACATTCTCTTTCGTACTTTTATTTTGCTAATTAAAAGTGATGGAACTGTTCAATTGGTAATACAAACACCGTTGCTCCGCCTACTTCAACTTCAACGGGATACGGAATGTAAGAGTCTGCATTTCCACCAAGTGGGGAAACAGGAGAAACAAGTTGTTCTCTCGAGCGACAATTATCACGAATTATATCAAGCAACTGAGGAATTAAGGAATCATTTGTCCCAATGATAAAGGTTGTGTTTCCTGAACGTAGAAATCCACCCGTACTAGCTAACTTTGTAGCGCGAAAATTATTTTTAGTTAACGCACCAGCCAAGCGATTACTATCCTGATCTTGAACAACAGCTACAACTAATTTCATCTCGATCACTCCTCGTTATTTTATAAACTTCGTGTCGGTACCAATGAAGCAATTTCTTTTATTATATGAATGAGTTACCCCTAGACGTTCCTTAACAATGAAGAAATTAATGTTTAACAGTTGGATGCTATTTTTAAAGCAAATTAATAGAGAAATTATTACAGTAACAGCATCTAATAAATAAAGTTAAATGTTGCTATCATTATAGCATATGGAGATAGAATACTCATTTCTTTTCCTTTAGAAAATTTACTAAAATGTCCCATACAACGTCTACAACTTCTTCTATTGTCTGATCTGCGTTTACTAGTTTAATTCTATCTGGATAACGCTTAGCAACAATACGATAACCTTCTCTTACCTTCTCATGGAATGGTAAACTTTCAATATCTAACCGGTTCACTTCTCTTGAACTATGCGCATTTATTCGAGCTAGTCCAACACTAGGTTCAATATCAAACAAAATAGTTAAATCCGGCATTCTTTTGCCAATTGCAAATTCATTAATAGCTAATACCTCTTCAATACCAATTTCACGTGCATAACCTTGATAAGCTAATGATGAATCAATAAATCGGTCACATAATACAAGTTGTCCTTTTTGTAATGCTGGTAGAACTTTTTGATAAAAATGCTGACTTCTAGCTGCAGCATATAAAAGGGCCTCTGTTCTTTCATCCATAGCTGTATGTGCCGGATTTAGAATGACTTCACGTATTTTCTCAGCAATTTCTATACCGCCTGGCTCTCTTGTTGATAACACATCGATATTTTGATTTTGCAGACGTTCTACGATCTTTTGTAAGACTGAAGTTTTACCTGCTCCTTCAGGCCCTTCAAATGTAATAAATAAATTTCTTTTCATTTGTATATTCCTCCGACTGTTACTTTATGACTAAAATTAGCTTTTTATCCAACTTATGTTGTCCTTGAAATGAAGCACCTGCCATAAGTAACTCTTCTAGCTGACTTAATTTTGAAACGGTAATTTTCTCACCTGGAACTAACATTGGGATACCCGGTGGATAAGGAATGACCATTCCACCTGATATTCTGCCTATAGCACGCATATAAGGTATCCATTCTTTTTCTAATTGCTCTACCTGATCATATGAATACTCTGGCATTGTAACTTTAGCAAGTTCAATGGA
>DATMFE010000290.1:0-1531 GCA_035556295.1 Ureibacillus sp. | reverse complement strand
AGTGTTGCGGCACAAGTGTTAAACACCAGGCAAAAAACAGAAGTACTCGCGGATGAGTCTATATTTGATATGTCTTATTATGCAATCGGCTATCCCATTACGATTGACAACCAGAGTGCAGCATTAGTTCTAGTTTTACCCTCAACCTACATGCCGAAGAAACAAGAGGCATATAAATTTTTAACAGGGAAGCAAGATGAAGAATGGGCACCTATTCCCATCGAACAAATCTCTCATATCGAGAGCTTGCAAAAACGTACTTGGTTTTATGCTGATGACGAACAGTATAAAACCAATGTCACACTAAAGGAACTTCAATTAAAGCTGCCTGAATTTTTTTTGCGTATTCATCGCTCTTATATTATTAATATTTATTTCATCAAACGAATCTCGAAGGATCTAGCTTCTAATTTTATTGTTGAATTAAAAAATGGCTCTGAGCTCCCTGTCAGTCAATCCTACATTAATGATCTGCGTAAAATTTTAGCATTTTAGCAAAAAAAGATGATCTCTAAATGACTAGAGACCATCTTTTTCATTTCTGATTCAAAACTTCTACTTCATACGACTATTGAAGTATTAGGAGTGCTGTTAATCAAGTTAGTTTCACCTGGTTTATTCAAAGCTACTAAGTCCCTGGTTATGAGAGTCATTTTGTTTATGAAAAACAACTTCAATTTCTTTTCCACAGAATGAGCCCTTTATTCTGTTGATAAAAGACAATTTTTATTACTTTTCCACAATCAAGTCTTACTTTCTGCTGATCGAGGGGAGTTTCAATTACTTACCCACAAATTTATCTCCTTCATGCTGTTAATAACGAACAGTTTCGATTACTTTTCCACAATTCATTCTTTTATTCTGTTGTCGAAAGTGAGTTTGAATTATTTATCCACAAGATTATTTCTTAAACTATATAAAGATAGAACCACCAGTATAATATTTTCTTGTACTTCATTGTGGATATATTCTTGAATCACTTTTCTATTTCGGCCAATTGTATTCGCATAGTAACTCGAATACTTCTCTAATATGATATCGGTTGGATCAGACCTGACTTTATGGTACGACTAGATTTTTTTCATTATCCTTAGTTAACGGAGTTCCATGCACAGGTTTTCATAACATACAAAAAAACCACTGAATCCTCAGTGGTTTTCATTTGCCTAGCGACGTCCTACTCTCACAGGGGGAAGCCCCCAACTACCATCGGCGCTAAAGAGCTTAACTTCCGTGTTCGGTATGGGAACGGGTGTGACCTCTTTGCCATCATCACTAGACATTATTCATTTGAGACAAGATTTATTATACTACTTAATTTTGTAATTGCAAGCAATTTTTTCAGTAATATTTTTTATTCTCTCAAAACTGGATAAAGACATTGATTGCTTTTCAAGATTTTGGTTAAGTCCTCGATCGATTAGTATTCGTCAGCTCCATGTGTCACCACACTTCCACCTCGAACCTATCTACCTCATCGTCTTTGAGGGATCTTACTTACTTGCGTAATGGGAAATCTCATCTTGAGGGG
>DATMFE010000289.1:0-10320 GCA_035556295.1 Ureibacillus sp. | reverse complement strand
TTGAATTTTGGTGGACAATGGACGGACGGAACTGGTATGACGGAAAATGCAGTGTTTTATGATGGGAAAATGACGAAAATCCATGAAGATGTGGTCTTTACTTATGACCGAACGAATTTTATGAAGCCTTGGTACGTAACATCAAAATTTTCAGATCAAGTAATGCTCACTTTCCACCCGTTTTTCGAACGTGTTGCAAAAAGTGAAATGAAAGTTGTTCACTCTGAGGTTCATCAATTAGTCGGGTATTATAGTGGCCAAGTTAAATTAGATGATGGCCGTTCAATTTTAATCCAGCAAATGTTAGGCTGTATTGAAGAACATGTAGCGAAATGGTAATGAATGACTTGCAATCGCATTAAACACAATGCGATTGCTTTTTTTCTATAAAAAACACCCCAATTGGTAAATTCGTTTCTACCAGTCGGGGTGCGAAATCACTTTGTTCAAATTAATCGTTATAGAGCATACAAGTTATTCAAAACCTTATCTCAACGGGAATTAATCGACCTTGCTCAATTTTACACATTTGAGGTCCAAAATTAGTACGTACGATGAACCCAGTTTTACTATTATTCAAATAATCTTGTAACAAAACAGCTCCTAATGATGGCACTTCCATTTGCACATCAATTCTTTGGTTTAGGGTATTTAGGAAATCCCCTATCTCCTTTAGGAAATCATATTCTAATTTATCTACATAGATAGAAAGATCTATATCACTATTAGTAGACGTTACCTTTATAGAGGTTGCTAATTCAAAACCTACGCTTCCAGTAGGTCCCCATAGCAATTTATGCTTATTAAACTCTTCTCTTATACGTTCTAAAGAATTTGAATAATGCTGCTCTTGAAATTGTTCTATTCGGTCAACTAAAGACGGCGGTTTAATAATTTCGATAATATTTTCCTCTTTAATAAACGTGCCAAATCTCTGATCCCTTGTTACTCCCCTTAATCCTATTGGTACCTTTTGATTTGAAATAGGCATCCTTCTGACAACACCATATTCAAGTGAAGATGTCGTACTAAGAACCCAATCTGGAAAGGGAACGAACTTCTCCAAACATTCAATATTAGAGAATTTTACAATATCATGAACCATTATCTCCATTGTTGTTCAATCTTTTCACGAACTTTTATGGATGCTACTCGCCCACTTGCAATCGCTATATCTGATCTTAAACGAATTGATAGGTTTGAAACATCATCATGTTTAATATCTTCATATGCACTGTTAATAGCTGATAATAAAATTTCAACATCCGTTAATTGCGGTTCGTCCGCGTTCACACCAGAAATCAGATTATATAACGCACCTAACTTTTGGAACGATTCAATATCGTACGCCATAGAAGGGACATCTTTTGCAGCCTCATCAAGCTCTTCGATTGTACGTTGAGTAATAATTGCAGCCGATTTTTTTGACATTACATGAACATTTACTCCAGCATCATTTAGAGCTACTAAACGATTTGCTTGCATACCATGGGATAGAAATGCTCCAGAAATGGCATTCCCTACAATGGCAGCTACAATAGGATGTCCACTAATTCTAGCAGTTGCATATGCGTCCACTGCAGCAGAACAAGATAGGTAGATTCCAAATAGTTCTTCATGGTATCCGAAAGCTTGGCTAGGTACATCAACAACCGGAATAATCATTCGCTTGTTGTCTTTATGCGAATCTTCTTCTATTGCTTGGCGAACATACTTGGCTATAGTCCATCCTTCTAGTAACCCAATTTCTCCGTTTCTTGCACGGTAGTACTTATTTTCCGGATTAGGTATAACCGCAATGACCCTAGCTTGTTTCCCCTTAATTTCAGTATCCGCAACTAATACAGAAGGGATATCGCTAATAGATTGTTTGCCATTTGTTATTGCATCAAACCATTTTCTTCCTCTACTATTCACTAAATCTTGTGGAGAGGAAATACCAACAGTGTCAGTCTTTTCGACATTATTAAATTTTTCGACAGCCTGTTCAGGCGTGATTTTTTGATCCAATTCTAAAGATTTATACAATGATAAAAATTGATCCACTTGTTTCGTACGGTTTTTTAACTCAACTTCGCCGTTCCAAATTTGAAGAACAGCATTTTTATAATTCGGAACATCATCTTCTACAACGATGTCTGCTAAGCCCATATTTTTTCGAACAGCTCCACCTATCATCTTCCAAATAAGTTGTTTGTTTCGGGCATCAAGTTCACGGATCCCTGCCTCTTGTTCAACAACTTCTGGACCATTCATACCTAAGCGTCCTTCACGCGTCATTATAAGTGCACTACATAATCCAGCAGTAAGAGACATCCCACCAAATGAACCTATTTTACCTGGGATAATACCCACAACAGGAACATATTCACGAAGCTCAACGATCGCTGCTGCAATTTCAGCTATAGATAATAAACCATAATTTGCTTCTTGTAGGCGAACGCCACCTGTATCATAAATAATGACAGGGTAGATTAATTGACCACTCTTACATTCTTTTAAAACTTTCTCTAATGTGCCAGCAATTTTAGCCCCTGACACCTCGCCAATTCCCCCACCTTGGAAATTACCTTCAATTGAAATAACAACAGTTGGTTTATCATTTAATGTACCTTTTGCAATAATCACACCATCATCATACTGCGGTACAATATGTTGAGCTACTAAGTGCGGTGATTCAAAACGATCAAATGGCCCTAATATTTCATAAGCACTGTCTTTATCTAATAATTTAAACGCTCTTTCACGAGCTAAACTTTCAACTAAACTATCAGTTATTAATAGTGTCATTTGCGCTCACCTCCACTGCTTGTGCTAATCTAATAGATACAACTCCAGGAGTTGCTCCAAAGTCATTAATTGTAATATTTGCAGCAATATCATTTTGACTTACAAAGCGTTCAATGACCTTTTTCCACGTCTCTGAAAAGCCAATAATGCCTGTTCGAATTTCAAAATTCGCTGTATTATTATCCGATGGTTCAATTAATACTTCTAGATCCCCAGACCCGACTACCCCAACGTGTGCAGGTCGGTTGATCGTTTTAGAAGCTGGAAATGTATAATTCAATCTTTGCATAAAAGTCACACCCCTAGGATTAATTTAAAATTGCTTGAACTTGTTTGTTTTCCTTTTCAACTATCGATGGAAGATTGCTAACCTTAAATACATAAATTGATGCAGCTAATAAGTCCGCACTACCTCCAGGTGATAGATTCCTTTCAACGAAGTCTTCGTTCATAGAATGTAATTCCTGTAATTTATTACTCTCAAGGACTTTATTTGCATATTGCTTAGCATATTCCAGTCCCTCCATGCCCCCTCTGTGAAGTATGCATGTATCATCTAAGTTTGCTACTAGTCCTAAAAACGAATAGAATTTAGCCGTTTCATAGTCGGATATTTTTAATGCCTCTTTTAACAATGGTAACCCAAACTTTCTAATGTGAGGAAAAGCTAATTGAGCCTCAACTTTTGCTCCATGCACACCATATTTTTGAATTGCTTTAATACCATTAGTTAACTGCGGTGGAATAAATCGATCCTCATATTTTGCAATCGCTCCTGCAGTGAAACATAATTGTTCTTCATCACAACGTCCTAAGTGAATTGCTGCTGCTCCAGTGAGTAATCCAAGAGACCAAATCGCACCTTTATGTGTATTGATACCACCAGTTACTTGAAACATCACTGTTTCTCCTTCTCGACCAATTTCACCGATTTTTTCACGTAATTCTTGAGAAGGATACTTCCCATAGGCAGCCATCGCCATTTTATAAAATGTGTTGTGTAAACTTTTCGCTGAATCCATCATGATGGGAAATGTTAAATCATGATGAGAACCTTGATTTAACCTATCAACGAGACCTGGCTTGGGTGTAAGCGATAATTCTTCTACAAGAGATTCAACAGCTAAATCAGCTAATCGAGTTGATAAAGTATGTGCCTTTTCCATACTTATCCCCCTTTTATTTACCAGCTACGGAATTTAGATGGAGGTGTATATAATCCACCAGACCATTGAACAAGTTCATCAATATTTTTTGCTGCTAATAAAGAGCGTTTTGCATCTGCTCTTCGAATTCCTAAATCTTCAGGTAAAGCAATCAATCCCTTTTCGCGTAAGCGTTCTGTAGATTTTGGATTGTGTTCCATACCTATAGGTGTAACGCCCGCAACAGAAGCAATCATTTCTCGTTTTTCTGCTGAACTATCAGTTTTATATAAGTAAGCAATACCTTCTTCAGTTACAACGTGCGTTACATCTTCACCGTAAATCATTACAGGTGCAACAGCTAAATTTGCTTTATCCTTAACACTAATAGCGTCTAGTGATTCAACAAATACTGGTTTGTTTGCTTCTTGGAATGTTTCAGCTACTTGGACAACAAGTTTTTTCCCTCTAGCAAGTGGGTCATCCGAAGTCATCATGTTATACCATGCTTCTGAAGAGTGGCGTCTACCACCTGGGTCATGACCCATATTTGGTGCCCCACCATAACCTGCAACACGACCTTTCGTTACTGTTGAAGAGTTTCCATATGCATCCATTTGTAGTGTAGAACCAATAAATAGATCAACAGCATATTGACCAGCTAATTGTGCCAGTGTACGATTTGAACGTAGACTACCGTCTTTACCAGTAAAGAAGATATCTCTTCTTGCAGCAACATACTGTTCCATTCCAAGTTCTCCACCGAAGCAGTGAACACTTTCTACCCAACCGGATTCAATTGCAGGAATAAGCGTTGGATGGGGGTTCAGAACCCAATTTGTACATATTTTCCCTTTAAGACCTAAAGATTCACCATAAGTCGGTAGTAATAATTCAATGGCAGCTGTATTGAAACCAATACCATGATTTAATGACTTCACACCATGCTTTTCATAGATTCCGCGGATTACCATCATAGCCTGTAGAATTTGAATATCCGTAATATGTCTCGGATCTCTTGTGAATAAAGGCTCCAATTCATATGGCTTATCAGCTACAACAACAAAGTCAATCCATGAGCTTGGAATATCAACACGCGGAAGTTCATCGACTAATTCATTAACTTGAACGATTACAATTCCATCTCTAAATGCTGCTGCTTCCACTAGTGTTGGAGTTTCCTCTGTATTTGGTCCTGTATATAAATTTCCGTGACGATCTGCCTTATCAGCAGCAACTAGTGCTACTGAAGGGATTAGGTCAATAAATAAACGGCCATATAACTCGATGTATGTGTGTAAATCCCCTAATTCAACTTTTCCGTCTTCAATCATTTGAGCAATTCTCAAACTTTGTGGCCCAGCATATGAAAAATCTAACTTTCTAGCAATTCCTTCTTCAAAAATATCTAAATGTTCGGGTCTTGATATACTAGACATAATCATATGTAGATCATGAACCTTTTTTGGATTAACTTGAACTAATGACTGCGATAAAAATGATGCTTGCTTTTGATTATTACCTTCTAAAACAACACGATCACCCGGTTTGATTAATCTTTCTAAAGCCTCTACAATTCGATTTGTTGGAATAACTACTCCATCAACAAGATCTCTAACACTAGCAATTCTTTCTTTTTTAGCATCTAATCTAGTAGTCCATGATTTCATTTCTTTTTCTAAATGTTCCGTATTAGTTAATACCATTCCATACACCCCTTTATATTAATGAGACATTACATATAAACAATCATCGATTCCTATTTTGGAAACCGATAATGCTCGTACATCTTGATATGCGTGATTTGCTAATTTCGTTAATACTTCACCTGGAGGCATTTCGACAAATAACCTTGCGCCTTTTTCATAAAGCAAATTGACAGCATCATGCCAACGGACCGGATAGCAAATACTCATTGCTAAATCTTCTTTCACATCGTCTGCATTTCTTAATAATCTAGAATTTCGATTGCTAGAAATCGGAATGCTTGGTCTTCCCAGATCAAGCTTATTTAATTCGGACAATAGTCTATCGCTTACATCTTTAAACAGTGGACAATGAGATGGTGTTGATACGTTTAACAATGATGCATTTGTTGCGCCATGCGTTTTGACATATTCAATTACCTTTTCTAATCCTTTTTTTGAACCGGATAGAGTAATTTGGGTTGGTGAGTTTCGATTTGATACGTATACAGGGTGTTCATCTTCAAAAAAGGAATCCACTATTTCTGTTAACCGATCCTCATCTAACCCTAAGACAACACCCATTCCGTAACCATCGTTATAACTATTTTCCATTAGCTCACCACGCAGAGAAACCAACCTTAAAGCATCTTGAAACGTTAATACACCTGCAGCTGTTGCTGCACCAAACGCTCCTACAGAATGACCTGCTAAATAATTTGGAATAACTCCTTCTTTTTCAAAAATTCTATACGTGCTAACTGAAGCGATTAACAAACATTGTTGTACTGCAGTTGTTGTTGATAGCGACTCTTTACTATGCAGTCTCTCAATGGTTGTATTTAAAATATTGCTACTCTCTTCTAATAGCTCACTGACAATTGGATCTTTTGGTAAGTAGTCCAACATCCCCTCGAACTGAGATCCTTGCCCTGGAAAAAGGAATGCACTTTGCATCGAATCCCTCCTATAGAACATTTTTTCTTACGTTGATAATTACATCCTCTGTATGTTTTCTTAAAAGAGACAATAATTCATCCATTTTGTTTTCTTTAAGGAATTCATATATTTCACTATGTTCTGTTTTAGACTTCTCAATTGTTGTATCAATGTTAAAGTGAATGCCTTGAATTCGTAAAAGTGGTAGAGCAATTTTACTGTACATATCCTCAAATATTTTGCTTTCACTGAACTTTATTAAAATGAAGTGAAAAGCATAGTTTAGATGGGTATATTCAATTTGGTCACTACATCTTTCCATCTTTTTTAGTATTGATCTCATTTCGTTTAACAAGGTTTTATTTTTCTGTGGTTCAACGATTTTTTTAGCTGCTAAAATCTCAATATTATTCCGAATATCTAGTAAATCTTGAATTTCGGATATTGAATACCCTCTTATAAAAGCCCCTTTTCTAGGCACTCTCTCTATTAATCCTTCAGTAGCTAATAGATAAATTGCTTCTCGTACCGGTGACCGACTTGTTTGAAACAAATCCGCATATGTTCCTTCTACTATTTTGTCTCCAGGTTTTAAATCGCCAATTAAGATCTGGTCTAGTATCTTTTCAGCAATTGTCCTCGATAAAGCATTATCTAATGGATAATTGAAAAACTCCATATAATCACGTCCTATGTAGTTATCCGACCAACTCGGTCGACTGTATACAGTAATCATAAATGATAAAAAACTAGAATTCAATCGAAAATTTCATTTTTTTCTGTATTAATCAAAATTTTAGTTGATTTATAGTTTTCAATAATTTATGATGAGTTCAGAATACAGTCGACAGTATATTCTTAATTTACTAGACAAAGGGGTGTCAGTATAAATGGTAATTTATGGTGTTGCAATATTGGCTGGTTGTTATCTCGTAGGTACAATTGTGGGAGAATTCATCGGGATGTTAATGGGGGTTGACTCAAATGTCGGCGGTGTAGGGGTAGCTATGCTACTTCTAATTATCATTGTTGATAAACTTATTAAATCCGGAAAAATTAGTAAACCTGCACTTGACGGACTTAGTTTCTGGAATCAAATGTATATTCCTGTCATTATCGCAATGGCAGCAAGTCAAAACGTTGTAGGTGCTCTTGCGGGAGGACCATTAGCAATTCTTGCGGGGATCGCTGTAGTGGTAATTAGTTGGGCATGTGTACCTTTACTAAGTGGAAAACCAAAAACAGATGAAGAAATAAGCTTATTAGGACCTACTGTAGGAGGTGAAGCGGATGCTTGATGTAATTTTAAATGTATTAACTTCTAACGGAATGGTAACTGCTTTCGTAATTGTTGGGATTACAATGTGGGTTGCTTATGTAATTTCTAATAAACTTACAAAGGGACTTATTCATGGTTCTGCAATTGCTATTGTAATTGGTTTAGTTTTAGCATACTTTGGTGGTGTTGCAACTGGAGGTTCAAAAGGTCTTTCAGATGTATCTTTCTTAGCAGGTATCGGGTTTTTAGGTGGAAGTATGTTACGCGACTTTGCAATTGTAGCTACTTCCTTTGGTGCCAACTTTGATGAAATTAAGAAAGCCGGCTTCCGTGGAGTCATCTCCTTATTTATTGGTGTAGTATTATCATTTGTCGTGGGTGTTATTTTTGCAGTTATGTTTGGTTATACAGATGCAGTAAGTATCTCCACAATTGGGGCAGGAACAGTTACATATATTGTAGGACCAGTAACAGGTGCGGCTTTAGGAGCAACTTCTGAAGTTGTTGCGATTAGTATTGCAGCTGGTTTAGTAAAATCAGTATTAGTAATGGTTGGAACTCCGTTTGTTGCAAGATTTATTGGTTTAAATAATCCTATGTCTGCGATGGTTTACGGTGGTTTAATGGGGACAACTTCAGGTGTAACAGGTGGTTTAGCAGCAACAGATCCTAAATTAGTACCATATGGTGCTGTTACAGCTACATTCTATACAGGTCTAGGCTGCCTATTAGCTCCAACTGTTCTGTTCATATTAACAGACTTGATTTTCTAATATTAGGACAGGCAATACAGTTTCACTTATTGGCAGGTATGAGTGCAGTTTTTCACTGAACTCATACCTGCAATTTTTTATGGATTTATTATTCTTAACATTTACATCCCATAAGTGAATTCAACTACTACTTACTTTTCTATTTCTCTCTCCTAGAATGTCTTCTTGTTCCTCTCAGTCAATAACCTCTAATGCCTATTTCACTTATCTAGCCTTTTGAACTGTTTATCAATATATTCAAAATATCATTCTATTTAACAAAAAGACACCCCAAAAGTTAGCTCTATACTAACATTTGGGGTGTAACTTATAGAATCCTTTTATTTAAACCCTAACACTTGATAGTCTTTCAATCGTTTTTGCAAGAAGGAGGGTACGTTCAGGAAGTGTATTAATTTCTAGATACTCTTCTTCACTATGCGCATTTCCTCCAACTGGGCCAAGACCATCTATTGTCGCTACTCCAGTTGCTGATGTGAAGGAAGCATCTCCCCCACCACCAGTTGCTGTATTTTTAACTTTAATACCAATTTCTCCTCCAACATTTTCAATAATGTGAAGTAGATGTTCTGATTTGTGATTAAACACCATTGGCGGTCGATTAATAGACCCTTCCAAGTGAATTTCCGTTCCTGAGACTACAGTTTTGGAACAAATCTCTTTAATTTTTTCTTCTAGATAGGAAGCCTGTTCCATCTCTGAAATACGGATATCAACATGTGCTACCGCATTTGCTGACACAGTATTAACAGAGGTACCACCTTCTATCAAACCAACATTTACGCTGATCCCTTTTTCGTGATCATTTAGTTGATGTAATTGAATGATTTTATAGGCAAGTTCTTCAATTGCGCTTCTACCTTTTTCTGGTTCAATTCCTGAGTGCGCTGCTACGCCTTTTACAATAATGTCATAGCGACCGCCACCGCGTCTTGCTGTTACAAGAGAGCCATCTTTTCTAGCAGGCTCCATAATTAGCGCATATTCTTTCCCGATTGAATGCTTTTCTATTAAAGGACGAGATGTAATCGACCCTACTTCCTCGTCACCATTTAAAATAATTTGTATATTTTCAATACAATTTGACCCGATACTTTGCAATGCTTTTATCGCATAGATTAGCTCAATTTGACTCGCTTTCATATCAACAACGCCCGGTCCATATGCTCGTGTACCCTCTATATAAAATGGACGTTTTGCAACAGTGCCTTCAGGGAAAACAGTATCCATATGCGCAACGAGAATGATCTTAGGATCTTTTGCATTTTTATGTTGAATAATCAGGTTATTACCAAATTCTGATTCCTCTTTCACTTCAACGATAAATCCAAGTTCTTCATACTTTTCCTTTAGAATTGAACCTACTTGATCAACGCCTTTTTTTACATAAGATCCACTATCTATATTTACGATTTGCTCAATTAATTGAAGCATCTCAGTTTTTTTCTCATATATAAAGGATTCCACTTCCACCATCTCCAAAAATTATTTTTCTATTAGTACGCCATGTCCTTCCTTCAACGGGAAATGACAAGCAACAAAATGGTCTGTTTTCTCTTCAACTAAATTTGGCTCTTCGACTTTGCATCTTTCCTGCGCATAAGGGCATCTTGTATGGAAACGACATCCAGAAGGTGGGTTCGCTGGACTTGGCATATCACCTTCTATTATTATTCTATGCTTTTGATCACGAAGTGTCGGGTCAGGTA
>DATMFE010000288.1:0-2791 GCA_035556295.1 Ureibacillus sp. | reverse complement strand
AATCCAAATCCTGAATTCCAATACTCAGAATATATTGAACCTGAACTTTACTCGGTAATGTATGAACATTTTAATATAATGGCAAAGTATGACGGTGTTTTGAGCTATAGAATATTTTCATGTACTAAATAGTTGTTTTAATTCAGGTAGTTATTATCGTTTCTAATCCATAATAATAGAGGAAAAATCCTATTAAATAAAACAAAAGAGTGCGATGATAATGGTAATTTTCGCACTCTAAAACTATAACTTTTTTATTTAGCCATCGCTACTCATATATTCTTTAAAGTTTCTCATAATAACGAGACAACTCAATAATCATAGCTCCCATTCTCTCAAGTTCGGGAGCAAGCAAGCGTTCCACTCCCTCTTCTACTAAAGCCTCCGCAGTCACTTTTCCGACAGCAGCGGCAAGCGCTCTCCCTTGAAAGGATTGTAAAATATCTGTTAAGCAGCCGTTCTCCCTCGCAAAGTTAAAAAGAGACCGAACTTGGATAGCAGTCGTAAAACATACAGCATCCAATTCATTGTTTAGCAATTCTTCACATAATTTTGCAACTGTCTCTGACTCAGGAGCAATATGCTGGTAAGGAAGAATCGTTAACACAGATGCTCCTCTATCTTCAAGAAACTTTATTAACGTTGGAGCGGTTTCCCCATGGAGCTGAACCATTACTCTTTTCCCCGAAAAATCAAAGTTTTCAAGAGAACGGATTAATCCACGAGTAGTCCCATCCTCATCCGTCGCGACCGGTTTAATCCCAATTTTCTTTAACGTTGAAAGTGTTTTATACCCTCTTGAGGCTACACTGGCTTGCTGAATTCTATTTAAGAACTGATCTTTGATACCCAATGTTTCAGCCAAATTTAATAGAGTTTCTGTTCCAATACCTGTTGTGAAAATAACCCAGTCTGCCCCTTCCATGACAAACTTCTGTAAGTCAGGTTCTACCTCCTTTTCTGCTAAAAAAACAGTTCCTTGGAGGGGACGTACAACAGAAATACCTCCTTGTTTTTCGATTAATGTACTAATTTCTTCTACTTTTCGCGAACCGCCAATTGCAATTCGCTTCCCTGCTAGTCCTTTTCCCATACCGCTTTCCCATCCTTTTATATATGATTAAAACCTACCCCTTACTCCTGAAAACTTAATATGCTAAGAGAGATATAGAGAAGGCAACAAACACGCTTATCTTTCATTCCTATAATAAAGAACATACAACAAAATTGACCATCCAATTTTGTTGTTTTTTAACCATCCGCTTTACAAAAAAGATGATGATCATTAAATTTTACGATTCCTTTAATCAAACTTTATTATAAATCATCGTTCTTTCTTAAAATACATAATCTTTTTTATAAACTATCAAACCTTTTGCAAAAGCACAATTGTTACTTTATTTTATATGAATCATACTTAGTTAAAATTGCTCCATTATAAGTCATTTTAACTGTATCAAAACCTAAATTATAAATTACTCATCTACTGTTATTTGTTTGACATTTCAATATTTTCTTTCTATATTCAGAGTAATTATCTATGTTAGCAGTTTATAAAATCGGGAGTGAGGATATGATTTTTGAACTTGATGATAAAGCAAAAAGCTGGATTGAATTAAAAGGAAAACATTTGACAGTTAATAGTGTTGAAGTCAAAGGATGTTGTGCGGTAGGGATACAGGATTTACTGGCTATTCCCAAAAAGCCAAAGGATTTGAATCACTATAATGAGTTTAAAATAGATAATCTGTCTATATATATCCAAAAAAATATTAAGGTACCGGATAAGATTCCCCTTAAAATATCAGGAGTTGGATTTTTTAAAGGCATTTCAGCAAAATTAACTAGTTAATAAATAACCTCTATGAACAAATGATAATTAACTAAAGAAGAAGTCGGTTTTATCAAATATGGTTAAAATCAACAGGACCTTTAGGTACGGTATTAAATTAATGGTCCTATGATTCCCCCTTAAAAATTAGCTTTTCTTGGGTTATCATGATAATTTGTATACCCATCTCTTGCAACCTTGTAATGGCTTTTTGAGAAGTGTCCTTTAATGGTATCAGCCACAGCCGATAAGACCAGCATATTAATCATCAACACTAGCTAGCATCGCAGTTTTTCCTTACCCTTCTAGGTCCTCCATGGCTAAAAGAGCTTTGGAAATATCCACATTATTTTAACTAAATTAAAAAGAAAAAACGGGTGCAAAATCTTATGTAAAGTATATTAAACGCTTGAAAACGAAGGGCAGTCACATATTAGACATATCTAATATGTGACTGCCCTCTCTTATTCAAAATAACGTACTAACGTGCCATTTTTACTTTCAAGACTAAAGGGGGCATAACTTTTTGATTTTTTAATCTTAATAACTTCGATACTTCGTTTTTGTTACATCATGCCATTAAATTTTCACTTGGAAATTTCAATCAATAAATCCCCTGTACTAATTGCTTCACCATCTTTTACATAAATACTTTGAATCGTTCCAGAGAATGGTGCTTGAACAGTCGTTTCCATTTTCATTGCTTCTGTAATAATCAGATGATCGCCTTGCTTCACTTGATCACCTTTTTCCACGACTACTTTTATGACTGTTCCAGGCATTGTTGCTCCAATATGATTTCTATTTTTTGTATCAGCTTTCACTTTAGTAACAACAGATGATTTAATACTTTCATCCTTAATTAGCACTTGGCGTGATTGACCATTTAATTCAAAGTAAACAACGCGTGTGCCATCTGGCATCGGTTCACCTAATGAGACAAATTTAACAATTAACGTT
>DATMFE010000287.1:0-1531 GCA_035556295.1 Ureibacillus sp. | reverse complement strand
TTTGGCCAATATGTAATTGACTCGGATCTATCCTTGGATTTGCTTGTAATATAGCTTCCATCGTGGTATTAAAACGATTAGTCAGCTGCCCAAACGTATCTCCTGCTTTGACCATATAAGGTCTTATCTGAACAATAGCTCCGTCCGGAATGTAAAGCGCTAGACCAGGTATGATGGCATTCGCAGAAGGCAAACCATTCACTTCAACAATAGTAGAAACCGGAACCTGATATTGATTTGCAATTTGCCATAAGGATTCCCCCTTTTGGACAACATGAACAGTCATTCGTTTCACCCCTTATTCCTAGTATATGGTCTTGAATTCATTAAATAGTACCTAAAAACTTGGGATTCCCACAGAGAATGCAAAGGAATGTTTGTTTAAAAGAAAAAAGAGAGGAGAAACATGGCAGACCTAGGGATTCGCTCCCGATATATTTATTCAAAACCTATATTTCAACAATTCACATCGTTATTTGAATAAAAAAACGATCCTTCATATTGAAGAATCGCGCCCGATTGCTGAAGATCAAAAAATTAAAAAGGTCTTCAAAAATTAATCTTTAGTTATTGTGCTAACGCACTCGGCAATTTAATAACTTTCGTATAAATCTCACTGAAATTGTGGTACTAATATAAATAAGGAGAATTAAAATTCTCAACAAAGAATCCAGAAGCTCCAACTTTTTTACGGGCGTTAGGACAATCCTTATTTGCTCCAATGTACATATAGTAATCGTATCCGAAATGAACAAAAAAATCATTTTTGCAACTTAACTTACACCAAATAACATTCCTTAAAGTTAACTTTGCCAATTCATTGATTTCTTGAGTAGTTACCCCTTTGCCCACCCACATTTTTGATAAAAAGCCAGAAGCATTTTGATTCGCAACCTCGTCAGACCACATCTCTAAAGCATTTAAATAAACCTTATTTAAACCCATCTCATCTATAAAAGTAGTGATTGCGTTTATGTAATTTGATTCTGTTCCTAAATAATCTTCTTCGCTTACTGTAGTTCCTATCTTTTTTATAAACCTACAGTTACGAAATTCTATATAAGCTTTTCTAACATCAAAAAGGTATAATCCCTCTATGCTTGTGAAGGGATTATACCTTTTTAATTAAAGTGATTTCGTTAGGTTTTTGAAATCATAGCAAACTTCATTCGTTTTTTAGATAAGACCAGTCAGCATATAAACACCAATAATGAAGAAAGCCGCAAAAGATTTAATAATTGTTATAGCAAAAATATCTTTGTAAGCTTGACGATGTGTTAATCCGCAAACTACAAGTAAAGTGATAACAGCACCATTATGTGGAAGCGTATCCATTCCACCGGCTGCCATAGACATTACTCGGTGCATGACTTCTAATGGAATGTTAGCGGCATTAGCTGCCTCTACATACTTCTCTGCCATTACACCTAATACAAGACTTATTCCTCCAGATCCAGATCCCGTCATTCCTGCAAGAATATTTGTCGATACCGCCCCATTTACTAGCGGATTGGTAAAAGTTGAAGAAAGG
>DATMFE010000286.1:0-2445 GCA_035556295.1 Ureibacillus sp. | reverse complement strand
TGAGGCAGAAAATTATGCAAGAAAACTTGGAGCAAATGGCATCGTGCTTAATAGTGGAAATCGATCTGAAAGAGAACATGCCCACCAGTTTTATAAAAATATGGGCTACTCGGCGAAAAGTACGGGGTTTGTAAAGAGTCTTTTATAACAACTGAAAAAGAAGAGCTTGTTTTGAATCGTAAATTCAAAACAGCTCTTCGACAGCATAGAGTGTATTTTAGTCTAAATTTTAAATTGTCTAATTAATGATTGAAGATTTTCTGCCAGGTTTGCCAGGGCTTGAGAAGATGATGCAATCTCTTCCATCGATGCGAGTTGTTCTTGAGTTGCTGCTGTAACAGATTATGTACCGTTCGCAGTGACTCGAGCTACTTCGTTTACCTCGGTCATCGATTTATTTACATAATTTGTTCCGTCAAGTAGGGTCTGAACGTTTTCTTTAATAGCATCTATTTGTGGTACGACTTCTGAAACTGCTGTTTCAATTTCAGCGAAAGTACTTCCAGCTACTGTAACAACCGTCATTCCTTCTTTAACTTCACCGGTAGCAGCATTCACTGTTTTTAATGTTTTTTCAGTATCCTGCTGTATATGAGAAACTAAATTAGAAATTTGTTGAGCGGAATAGGCAGATTCTTCTGCAAGCTTTCTAACCTCACTAGCAACAACTGCAAAACCTTTTCCGTGATCACCTGCTCTTGCAGCTTCTATGGCAGCATTTAATGCGAGAAGGTTTGTTTGTTCAGCGATATTTGTAATCACTTCGATGATTTTACTAATCTCTTTGGAACGATTAGAAAGCTGGTTAAATGAATCAACTAAAGAAGTAACAGTTTGATTGATATAGTCCATTTGATGCTTTACATCATTAATAACTTTTCTTCCTTCAGAAGAAAGTTGGGTAGCATGATTTACCGTATTAGATACATGGTCTGTATTTAAAGAGATTAGCTGAGTATTATTTTTAATATTTTCTATCACATTTGCACTTTCTTTAATAATATCAACCTGATGCTCAGCACCAATTACGAGTTCCTGTGAAGTTGAGGAGATATGTTCACTTGCAGAAGTGCTTTGTTCGGCACTAGCACTTAATTCTTCGGAAGCGGCTGCTACTTGCTCTGAAGTATCACCTACAGTTTTAATAACGGTATTGACACCTTTAATCATTTTGTTAAAGGAGCTATTCAGCATTCCAAGTTCGTCTTTTGAATCGTAATCTCCTTGAACAGTAAAATCTCCATTTTCCACTTGTTCCAATAGATTTTGTATTTTTTTATTGGAGTTGTAACTAGTTTTGAAATCAAGCTACCTACAGCAACGGTAACGATTAGTGATAAGAGAATAGTAATAATAACCATTTTTTTAGCATCATTAGCTATTTCGATAGATTGTTTATATTCGTTTTCAGCATCTTTTATTTTTTGTTCCTCAATGCTAGTTAATAGCTCATTTAATAAAACTCTTTTGGGCTCTAAATCATTTTGAAATAGATTATAAGCGTCTGTGTTTTGATTCTGTATGGCTAGCGCTCTTATTTTATTTCGTATAAGATTCATTTCTGAGTTTAAAGAGTTTAATGATTCTAATTGCTTCTTTATCTCGGAATCCAGGGACATTGCGTTTAACTTCTCTAAAATAGATTGTGATTCTTCAATATTTACTTCAATTCGTTCATTTAGATAGTTATTGCGTTCAGGGTCTGTTGTAATCATTAATTCTATTAAATATGCATTTATAGCGCGTGTATTTACATTAATAGAACTGAATAATTGACTTGGTATTAGTTGATTATTGTATATAGTATCTGAACTTTTTACAGTACTAGAAAGGCTGGTTATACTGATAACTCCAATTATTACTGCAGAAATAGCAAATATAGCTATTAACGCAATAAGCTTTTGAACTACTTTTAAATTCTTTAAAAATCGCATTCCTTTACTCCTTTAATTTTCCTATTTGTATAACTATTATCAAATATGCAAGCTTCACAATAAAAAATAAATATCTATATATCATTTATTTTTTGTGTCTGAAAACCTATTTTGCATAATGATGTTGGTTAAAAATAACTAAAATAGATATCGGTATTTAGGTATTTTATAATGATATATTGTAGGATGTTATTTTATACGTGTAAAAGAGTTAGTGCAAGAAATTAAAACTGTGGAAATTCGTATAATTGCAGTTTGGGTGTTTAGGATAGAGATAGATTAGATAGAAGGGGCAATCTTCATGAGATAGCGCCTGGATACTTTAAGAGATGTTATGTAATTTTAATATAATCAAAAAAGGTGTATGGAAATTGAAAATAGAAATTTATATCAATGATATTTTGGTGGAAGATGGTTGGCAATTGCCATTAAAGTGAGGTATTTATTGATGAAAGGAGTCAGTCATGGAACTTCATGAAATCTTTATTTTTGGATTGATTTGGGGAGGGTT
>DATMFE010000285.1:0-1541 GCA_035556295.1 Ureibacillus sp. | reverse complement strand
GTTTCCTTATTTATCATATACACTTTTCGTTTATCCATATAACTCTCCTCCTATTTTCAATTTGTGATAAAAGGAGTTACTATAGCTATTAAGCAGGATAGACTCCTAAACGAATCGCTCTTTCGTGTGGAAATCGTCCCTTCCACCTACTTGAAGTATACAACTAGTATACTAGCTTTTCGATATTTTTGTATGAGAGAAAGGTTAACCTCGTCTCATTGGGCCTCTGCAGATCTTCCTGCGGTTGAATAATTGATTCACAAAAAATAGAGCTGACCCACATAGCCAGCCCCCATCTATTATCTTTTATAAACAACAACTGTCTTGGCAACAAAGTCATGCAGTGATTGTTTCTTTTCTGTAAAGGCTGCGATAATGTAGCCAATGTATAAAATACTTGACAGAATGGTCGCAAAATAACGACCAAGTGCACGTAAAAAAGAAATTCGCTGACCATTTAAGTCAGTGACTTTAATGCCGACAATTATTTTCCCAAGTGTCCCCTGCCATTTTGAAGCATGCATACCTGCATAATATAGAACACCTATGACTAACGATAATACCATAATAATGAGTTGAGTGACTATAATAGCTCCATCCACTCCAGCCATAGACTCCTCATAATAATAATCGCCACTATAAGAACTATCGAAACTCGAACTTTCTAATGTAGAAAAAACAGAAAAAATACCTAAAATAAATGCGATAATCGTAATTGGAATCCCTATAATAATTCCATCAATCATAGAGGCTACTAAGCGAATCCAAAATCCTGCATATTTTGTATGACCTATTTCGTTCAACCTCGTGCCACAGTTCTGGCAAAAGTCACCGCTCATTGCTTCATGCCCGCATTGCTGACAATACATACTTCGTTATTCCTCCTTCATTATGCTCATACAAAGAGCATCCTTCTCATCCATATGCTTCAAACTCCTTAAGTAGTAGTGTAATATAGTTCGACAAAATATAACAGGTGCCGAAAGCCAGATTTTACTCTTCGTTTCTACTTATGTACCTTTTTATTCTAATCAGATGAAAATAAGCCCCCAATCGTTTTATCAACAATATGGTTTAACATAGCCATTCATTAAAGCTAAAGCCCCCTTCATCACAAAGGGGGCTTTAGCTTTTTAGTTTGTAATAGTATTAGTCGCTCATGTACAGAGTGGTTTAGTGTTGTTAGAAACTTTCTCAACATCCCGATGCAGCCCGCGAATCATTTTGCAGCTAGTTTATATGACATTGTAAACTTTCTAACGATTAGACTCACTATAATTGTGACAACAAGGTTAATCACTAAAGCAATAATGCCAACATTCAAATCTTTTGCTGCCTGAGGTAAAGACGGAAACAACGTACCAATTGTCGATTCACTAATAGTAATATACGCTACAGTGGCTATTCCGCAAATGATTCCAGACGCCGCCCCATATTTATTAACAAAATTGTCCTTCATAAAGCTAAAAAGAAGGGATGGAAACAATTGTGTCATTAGGCTATACCCCATTAGGAGTAACGTCGCAAGCGTATTTCCACCG
>DATMFE010000284.1:0-17099 GCA_035556295.1 Ureibacillus sp. | reverse complement strand
TATAAAGAAAGAATTCCCTAACTCTTCAGGGGTTCCTGCCCTGCTTACATGGCATAAAGATTCAGGTTTGAATACCGATGACTTAAAATCTATTCAGCAAGTGGCGGCAGATTTAGAAAAGAAACCATTAGAAGAACAAACGTCTACTCCGCCTTTGCACAAATTACCGTTAGCAGCTCTACAAAAAATGATATCAAAAGATGGTACCACGCTTGTACAGCCTATTTTCTTTAAAGAAAACGTTGAGACGGATGTACTAGAAAAAAATCTAGATACGGTTAAAAAACAAGTAAAAGAAAACGTTTCATACGATTCTTTTGCGACAGATATCGATGAAAAAGATAAATTAAGCACGCGCGTTACGGGTCCTGTAGGAATTCAAGTAGATGCAACGAGCTTATTTGAAGGAGCAGACGTTTCGTTACTAATTGCGACAGTTTTATTGGTCTTAATTTTACTTCTTGTCATTTATCGTTCCCCAATTTTAGCGATTATTCCTTTAATCGGCGTAGGTTTTGCCTATGGGGTGCTGAGTCCAATTCTCGGTATTTTAGCAGATAAAGGATGGATTACAGTTGACTCGCAGTCCATATCCATTATGACTGTTTTATTATTTGGAGCCGGAACAGACTATTGTTTATTTTTAATTTCTCATTATCGCGATGAGCTTCGCAAAGTAAAAGACAAGAGACAAGCACTTATCAACGCCTTTAAAGGTGCTTCAGGTGCTATAGCGATGAGTGGCTTTACGGTTGTCATCTCTCTTTTAGCTTTAATCGTAGCAAAATACGGTGCTTACCATCGTTTTGCAATCCCTTTTAGCTTATCTATTCTGATTATGGGATTAGCAAGTTTAACACTTATTCCCGCCCTGCTTTCGGTTATGGGAAGAGGTTCTTTTTATCCTTTCGTCCCTCGTACTCCTGAAATGGAAGAGGAATTGGCGAAAAAGAAAGGAAAACCGGTGCGTGACCGAAAAGCGAAAAACCGTTTCGGGAATTGGATTGGTAATGTGGTTACGACTAAACCATGGACAATCATTGTAGCTTGTCTAGTCTTTTTTGGAGCTTTATCCATTTACTCTAGTCAAATCAAGTACACATATGATTTATTGTCTTCTTTCCCTGAAGATATGCCTTCTCGTGAAGGATTTACGATTATTTCTGATGCTTACTCTCCTGGTGAACTAGCACCAGCACAAGTAGTCATTGATACGGAAGGAAAATCGGTTGACCTTGAAAAAGCATTAAAGAAAAATGACCTTATTAGTACTGTTTCTGCACCTCAAAGTGGTACAAATAATGAGGATCTAAAAGTATATGACGTTATGTTTAATGTGAATCCATATAGTATAGAAGCAATGAAAGCTATTCCAGACTTGAGAGATGCAGCTGAAAAGGCACTGTCACAGTCCGGAGTTTCCGCAGTCAAATCCAAAGTATGGATCGGCGGTCAAACAGCAACACAGTATGACACAATGACAGTTAGTGATAAAGACGACAGTATCATTGTCCCATTAATTATTATTTTTATATCGCTCCTGCTATTGGCTTACTTGCGTTCCATTGTAGCCATGCTTTACTTGGTTGGAACGGTTATCTTATCCTACAGTGCAGCCTTAGGATTAGGCTGGCTCATTATTCACAACATCATGGGGGCAGATGCTATACAAGGAGCGATTCCTTTATATGCATTTGTATTTTTAGTGGCGCTTGGTGAGGATTATAATATCTTTATGATCTCAAGCATCTGGCAGAAAAAGAAGCACATGCCATTAAAGCAAGCAATTAAAGAAGGCGTAAGCGAAACAAGCGGTGTTATTACATCAGCTGGAATCATTTTAGCTGCTACCTTCGCGGTTCTAGCAACACTGCCTATTCAAGTTCTGGTTCAGTTTGGAATTATCACGGCTTTAGGTGTTCTGTTAGATACATTTATTGTGCGACCATTCCTTGTACCTGCGATTACTACGGTTTTAGGAAGATTTGCTTTCTGGCCAGGTAAAGTTGAAATGGTATCAGAAAAAGAGCAGTAAGTATTTGAACAAAGATGTTATATATATAATTTACTATGTAGCTTCTATGAATATGAAAACAAGAAAAAAGCAAAGAGAATATTCTCTTTGCTTTTTTACTTCACTTCCATCTATTCTCTTTTTTATCTGTTAGCTTTACGTTAAATGGAAACAAGTGATAACCATCCTTAAGTTTCTTGTCCAAGCGTTCTTAATAGATTAAAAAAGGGTGTGATTCTATTAACTTTTTACGTATTACCACAGCGGCTGTTATTCTCCCTTTTGTTGGTGTGATCTTCAGAGTCATTTACCGCCAATTAATTGGAGAAAAAGGTGTGCAAATAAAAAGTCTCACCGGTCTTTCCATTGATTTTTTATTCAAATAATTTTAATTTACTATTTTACTGATTAGTGTGAAAGAAAAAAAGAATTAATCTAGTAGTTAGCAAACGAAATACTCAATGCAAGTTCCAATAATCTAAAATGGCCTTTAACACAACTTTCATAAAAGCAACTGTTTAGGTTAAATTATTACTTAAGAAACATATGCTACTGGAGGTCATAACTTGTTAATAGGTGAGATTGTTCAAAAGTTAAATAATGGTGCTTCTTATGAAGATATTGCTTCTTCCATCAGAATTACTGAAGATATATTGAGAAATGATTTAAAGAAAATCGGATTTCACTATGATAATAAAGAAAGAAATCTGGTATTTACAGGATACGAATCTGAATATGACAATACACTTTGTATTTGTTACTCTGATATCAGGAAACTCTCTACTTAACATTTTCATTTTAAGGTGATATAGCGAGCTCTCGCTATAAAAGCGTGGGTTAGATTTAATCCACGCTTTTAACTAGTTCTACTCTATTAGAGAATACGAAAACTAACCATTTTTAGTCATCTTAGATTCGTTCAAACTAGCCTCTTATTGCCGAGTCGTTATATTCCCTATCCTCTGCATTAATAAAGATTCCTTTGTATGTTATGAATCAATTGAGCTTTCGCCTCTTCTAATTCTCTCTCGCTTTCCTTATCATTATTTACTCAATTTATTACACGATTTTCAAGTTAACATACATATCATATAGAGAAATAATCAAGACAAATCTATATTCCATGCTATAACAAGTGTTACCAGTAAATAAGTGAAAGATCCAATCAAGTATCGAATGAAGTGATTCCTCAAAATTAAGAAATGTTTTTTATTAGCTATTCTTTTTTTCTCTATTAGTTGAAGAAGACTTTAATTTGGTAAAATATTGGAGAGGCTTTTCATTTTCTTATTCAGCTTCACTATCTAGATTTCTCATTTCCTTAATAAATAACTTTACAGCAATGGACGCTTCTTTTAACGCTGGAACTGCTAGTGCGATTTCTCTACAAAACCTTGGTTCTAATTTTTTTATAGCAATTCCTTCAGGTACACTTGTTAATGAAAATTTAGGAGCTATGGCCAAGCCTAAGTCTTCTTGAATCATTTTTAATAGAGTATTGATATGAGAAACCGTAAATTCAGCTCTTAATTTCACTTTAGCTTTATTAAACATATCTATAATGGGAGATTCAAACCCTCCTCTGCACAAAATTAATGGCTCATTATCTAAGTCATTAATACTAATAGAATTTTTTTCAGATAAAGCGTGAGTTTTTGGTACTAAAACTACCATTTCATCTTTAGCAATCGGCACAAGATCCATACTTGTGCTTGGAAGAACGATAAACCCTATATCGATAGCTTTAGATTTGAGCCAACTTTTAATTTCATCTAATGTTCCTTCATGAACAATTAGCTGGAGAGAAGGATATTTTTGTTTAAAAACTTTAATGATTCCGGGTAAAAATTTCGTAGATGCACTAGGAAAACTTCCTATTCTTATTGTTCCTACTTCAAACCCCTTTTCAGCTGCTACTTCTTGTTCCACTTTTTCAATATGATTTAATACTGCTCGAATATGTACTAAAATACGTTCCCCAATATCAGTTAAAAGTAGACCTCTTTTACGATCCCTTAGAAGCAATTTAACGCCCAAATCAGCTTCTAAGTTAGATATTGCATGGCTGACAGCTGGCTGAGTCATATTCAAAACATGACTAGCCTTTGTAAAACTTCCCGTGTCAATAGCTTTTACTAATACTTGAAGTTGTGTAATTGTTATCATAAGTGATTACTTATACTCCTTATAAAAAACATTCATTTTCTTTATTCATCTTCCTATCGTATCATGTTTAATGTAATCATAACAAGGAGGTTTTATCATGAAGCAATATTCTAAAACGCGAATTGGATTTTTTCTTGCATTTCTTGTTTTTATGTGGGGAATAAACTGGCCTCTAACGAAATTCGCGCTGCACTACTCTCCACCACTTTTATTTGCAGGTATACGATTATTTATCGGCGGAATCATATTACTCATAATTGCCGTTCCTAGATATAAAATGCTTCGTTTTAAAGAGACATGGCCTATTTATTTTATATCCGCACTATTTAATATCATCTTATTCTATGGACTTCAGACGATTGGATTAAATTATTTACCGGCCGGACTTTTTACCGCGATTGTTTTCTTTCAACCAATCTTAATGGGATTATTTTCTTGGATTTGGCTTGGTGAATCAATGTATCCCTTCAAAATATTAGGTCTTATTTTAGGATTTGCGGGCGTTCTTGTCATTTGTCTTGGAGGTTTAAAAGGCCATATTTCTATTACAGGCATTTGTCTTGCATTAGGTTCTGCTTTAAGTTGGGCTTTTGGTACTGTATTTATGAAAAAAACCTCTAATAAAGTTGATGGAATTTGGCTTACTACACTGCACATTATTATTGGTGGATTATTTTTAATGGCTTCCGGAACACTTACAGAAAGCTGGTCATCTATTTCATGGAATCCGGCTTTTATCGCCGTATTGTTGTTCATATCTGTGTTCGTCATTGCTCTGGGTTGGCTTGATTTCTTTACACTTGTTAGTTCAGGAGAAGCAAGCAAAGTTTCCACCTATACTTTTTTAATCCCTATTATTTCTATTACAGCAAGTTCATTATTTTTAAAAGAACCAATTACAATGAATCTACTAGTAGGTCTCTTATTAGTCATTTTCAGTATAATACTTGTCAGTATAAAACCGAAAACCTCAAAGCCTCTTCTAGTATCAAAATAAAAGAAAAGGATGGCCCTTTGGATCATCCTTTTCTTTTTCATAACTTCCTCTCAAGGTTTACTTGCTCATTTATTCATTAAAGGAACTTATTTTTGTTCTTTTTCCTCTTCTAAATCTCTTTTCAGCCAATAAATAAGTTGTTGTTCACGTTCTTTGTTCATTTTTTTTGATTGCTGCTGTGACCATTCATAAAATCCTTTTCCCGTTTTTTGTCCGTAATTTCCCTCATCTACAAGTTTTTTTATCTTGCTAAACGATTTATTATGATTGCTTAAATCGGGGAATAGATAGGCTGATATAGAATCAAATACATCTAGTCCTCCCATATCAGCTGTCATAAATGGGCCTGTCACCGACAAACGTCTACCTATACTGTAACAAACAGCTTTATCAATATCCTCGATTGAGGCCACCCCTTGCTCAAGAATATATTGAGCCTCACGGAATAAAGCATACTGCAGTCGATTTCCAATTGAACCAAGGATATCTTTTTGAACCACAATAGGCTTTTTATTCAAGTTTTCAAGTAATTCAAGCGATCGATTAACAGTCTGTTCTGACGTCTGCTCTCCCCGTATTACTTCTACAAGAGGGATCAAATGTCCTGGATTCCAAAAATGTGTAACTACTGTTCTTTCCGGATATGATGTAAGAGCAGCAATATCAGTTGGACTCAAACCGGATGTGTTACTCGCAAGTATTACATTTTGGGAACATAATTCATCTAACTCTTGAAACATTTTTTGTTTTAAGTATAAGTTTTCTGGAATTCCTTCAATCACGAAACTCGCATTATTTACACACTCTCTTAATGAATTTGTAAAGTAGATACGTTCTTTTATATTTTTTATCTCATTAGAATCCACTACCTCATACGTTGTCAACAAATTCAATTTTTCATCAATACCTTGCTTCCCACGGTGAATATCATTATCATCTATTCCCCAAATTTTCACGTTGAAGCCTGCTATAGATGCAGATAAAGCGATAGAATGCCCCATTGTACCAGAACCTATAATTGCTAATTCTTCTTTAGAAACACTCATATTGCTGTCCACCCTCCATCTACTTTAATTGTTTCTCCTGTTATAAACTGAGCTAAATCGGAAGCTAAAAAAAGAACTGCTCCTGTAACATCGGAGGGCTGAGCCAATTTTCCTAAAGGGATACGGGAAACAACATCCTGATAAAATTCCTCATCTTCAAACATTTCTTTCGTAAAATCTGTCTCGATAAAAGTAGGAGCCACAGCATTTACTCTTACGTTATAGGGTGCCCACTCAACTGCAAGTGCTTTTGTTAACTGAACTGCGCCGCCTTTACTAGAACAATAGACAGAGCGCTTAATATACCCTACAAAAGCCATTTGGGACGCCATATTAATAATCTTTCCTCCTCCTTGTTCTATCATATGTTTGCCTACTCTTTGTGCACAGAAAAAGGTTCCTTTAAGATTGGTGTCTATGACTTGATTCCAATCTTTTTCGGTTACTTCTAGTGCTGGTTTTGCAATATTAATGCCTGCATTGTTTATGAGTATATCAATATTACCTAATGTAGAAACTGCGTTATCTACCATTTCATGCACACTTTGTATATCTTGTATATCTGCTTTTAAGTAGAAAGAATTGGGATGAATCCGCTTTAATTCATTTGTAGTCGACACTAAATCAGCTTCGTTACGCCCTGTAATGACTACGTCTGCCCCTTGTTTAGCGAGCGCCAAAGCAATATCCTTACCAATCCCTTTACTACCTCCAGTAACCAGCACTTTTTTTCCTTTGAGTTCAGAAAAATAAGTCACTATAATCCTCCTTTTATTAGATTCATAGATTCTATTATCAAACTAAACCAGTTAAACTATAAACAAGGATTACAAAGAAGCATGCGAGTGTTTTAAAAATAGTCACTGCAAAGATATCTCCATAAGCTTGTTTATGGGTTAATCCAGTAACAGCAAGTAGGGTAATTACGGCTCCGTTATGAGGTAAGGAATCCATCCCACCCGATGCCATCGCTACGACACGGTGCATAACTTCAGGAGGAATATTATATTGTGTAATAGCTTGTATATACTTATCTCCCATAGCACTCAGTGCTATCCCCATTCCGCCAGATGCTGAACCCGTGATTCCAGCTAATACGTTTGTTGTAACAGCTCCATTAATAAGTGGATTTGTAAAAGTATGTGAGATGCTATCCCGTACAGTTGCAAATCCGGGAAGAGATGCAATAACTCCACCAAAACCATATTCAGAACCTGTATTCATAGCTGCTAGCAGAGCTCCGCCAATACTGGCATTAATACCTTGTTGAAATCCACTAGTCACGCGCTTCCAGTCATAGGCAAGTGCTGTAATAATACCTAGCACTAAAGCTAGCTCTACCGACCAAATTCCTGTTACTGTTGCTAAGTCTACTTTTCCAAAGGCTTCTAAACCTAACTTAGAAAAATCAAAACCTTCTGGGTACCACTTTGGAATAGATATAGTGAAAAATTTATTGGCCACTCCAACTAAAATCAGAGGAACAAATGCTAATACCTGACGCCCAATACTAGCAGAATTAGTAGAAGGAGCAGCTGACATATTAACTGTTTCAGCAGCAACAGCTATCTCTTCCCCAGCACCATTAAAACCAAAATAACCTTCACCTGCACTTTGAGCTTTTTTACGGCGTCTTTCCAAATAAAGAAGTCCTAGGCAAAGTACAAAGAGCGATCCAGTTATTCCTAATATAGGAGCTGCATAAATATCTGTCTTAAAAAAAGAAGTCGGTATTACATTTTGAATTTGAGGTGTTCCCGGCATAGCATCCATTGTAAAAGATAAAGCTCCTAAAGCAATGGTTCCAGGAATAAGTCGCTTAGGAATGTTAGCTTCTCGAAAAAGGTTCGCTGCAAATGGATAAACGGCAAACGCTACTACAAACAAACTGACTCCGCTGTAAGTTAATATTGCACACATGAGAACGATAGCTAAAATAGCTCGTTTTCGACCAACTAAATTTATGATTGTTTTAGCTATAGATTCAGCAATTCCAGACATTTCAACTAACTTTCCAAAAACTGCTCCTAATAAAAAGACTGGAAAATAGTTCTTAATAAAGCCGACCATCTTTTCCATAAAAATATTAGAAAAGAAAGGTAAAGCATAGCTAGGTTCCGTTAATATAACCGCAAGTAATGCACATAGAGGCGCAAAAAGAATGACAGAAAAACCTCGGTAAGCAATAAGCATTAAGAGCCCTAAAGCAAGTATAATGATGACTAAATCCATTGTTTCTCCCCCTATATTTCTCGTCGCAACTTATTATATTTTCTTTCTTAGTTTAAATTTTTAGCCTTTAAACCATATTAAGCTCTAGTAATTCTACCGCCAGCCCTCTAAAAGCAAACGCTTTCAATATTTTAATAGGGATAATCAGTAATTCATCTAAAGAACAAAAACTTACTGAAAAAGGATACATAAAAAGTTTATGCATCCCTTTTATTGGTTATTTTGCTGTTACTTTTCCATAACGACGTACGCGAAGTAAAGCTTGTTCAGCATGCCCAGAGAAGTTCTCTAGTTGACAAAGGCGTGCTGCATATTCCCCAATATGCGCGCTAGCTTCTTCTGTAACCTTTTGATAAGTACATGTTTTTAAAAATTTACCTACCCACAGTCCACCAGTATAGCGTGCAGCTCCTTTTGTTGGAAGCGTATGGTTTGTACCAATGACTTTATCACCGTAAGCTACATTTGTCTCAGGACCTAAAAACAAACATCCGTAATTATTCATGTTTTCTAAAAAATAATCTGGATTTTCAGTTAAGATTTCAACGTGTTCAAAAGCTAATTTGTCTGCTTCTATTAAAGCTTCCTGTTCATTTTCTACAATTATGATTTTTCCGTAATCCTCCCATGAAACACGTGCTACATCAGCTGTTGGGAGCTTTTCGAGCTGACGTTCAATTTCTTCTACAGTTTCTTGAGCTAACTTTTCAGATGTTGTAATTAATGCTCCCGGTGAAGTTGGTCCATGTTCTCCCTGTCCTAAAATGTCAGTGGCAATCATTTCTGCGTCTGCTGTTTCATCAGCTACAACTAATGTTTCTGTAGGGCCTGCAAAGAGATCAATTCCAACACGACCGTATAATTGACGTTTTGCTTCTGCCACATAAGCATTACCTGGCCCTACCAGCATATCTACAGGTTCAATTGTTTCCGTACCAACAGCCATGGCAGCCATTGCTTGAATTCCCCCAAGAATGTAGATTTCATCGGCTCCTGCTAAATGCATGGCTGCTACTGTAGCTGATGGAATTTCTCCTCCAATAGGTGGAGTACAAGCAATCACTCGATTTACTCCAGCTACCTTTGCTGTCAGTACACTCATATGTGCAGAAGCAACCATAGGATAACGTCCACCAGGAATATAACATCCAACACTTCCAACTGGAATATTTTTATGGCCTAAAATAACACCAGGTAATGTTTCTACTTCAATGTCTAGCATAGATTTTCTCTGTTCTTCAGCAAATCTTTTTACATTATTTTGAGCAAATTTAATATCTTCAATTGTTTGCTTTGGTACACTATTCACGATCTCAATGATTTGTTGATTGCTCAATCTGAAATTTTCCGGAGACCAATTATCAAATTTTCTTGATAGTTCTCTAACTGCACTATCTCCTTCGCCCTCAATTTTTTTAATGGTTTGACTTACTGTTGCTGATACTTGCATATCATTTTGATTAATTTCTTCCTGACTTTTCCCCTGTTTAAAAACTTTCGCCATGACAAATCTCTCCCTTTATTTGCATACGTATGCATTAAATTCATGCTTCATTTAACAACATCCCCAAAATGCATACGTATGCATTTTGAAACAGAATTTTAAAATCATAGTAGTATTAATTCAATTAATAGTAAGCTTCCTAACTTTAATAAAAAGCTATTTGCATACGTATGCATTTTTAGTTACAAAAGAGATATTATGTATCCCTTTTAGAAAAAACATATTATTTACACAATTCACACTATTGTGTCTACTAAATCATAAATGATAGCCCTTTCATTGTCAACTATTTTTGAGAAGTTTTACAGACTTTCTCTCAAGAAGCTTGCCTGAAAAAAGTAGAGATTGAGGCTTGGTCGCTTCTCCATCCACTGTATTTAATAACATATTAATAGTTGCTTCAATCATTTCTTTTACTGGTTGCTGCCAAGTTGTTAAAGAATAAGGAGGCCAGGAGGCCATTGAAATATCATCAAATCCTACAATTGACAATTCATTTGGAATAGATATTCCTAATATTTTAGCAGCATCTATTACTCCTAAAGCTACAATATCATTTGCACAGAAAATAGCATCCGGACGATTTCTATTTTTTAGTACACGCATTGCTACAGTGTAACCAGCTTCATAAGTGTAATCACCTTCTTCAATTACCGGTTTTATTCCTTTTTGTAAAAGAAACTCAGCAAATCCCCTCTCACGATCACGACTCGTTGATGTATTGGTACGACCGGTAATATAAGTGAACTTTTGATGACCTTGTTTAAATAAATATTCCCCGATTTTCATGCCCGCTGAATAATTATCACAACATACAGAATGACAGGTAGAATCTTGGGTATATCGATTGAAAAGGATAATAGGTATATCATGTGTAGAAAGTTTGGAGACAACATTTGAAGATAGCAAAACGTCTGTCACTATCACACCCTCTACATTGTATTCAAGAAATTGAGATACTTCATCTTGGGTAATTGCATCATTCTTTGTATGAAAAAAAAGTACATGATACCCTTTTTCGTACAAACTTTTTGTGAATTCATCAAGGATTTCTGGATAAAAAGGGTTTTGAATATTACCCATTACAAGTCCAATTATATTAGTCTTATTAGTTATTAATCCTCTTGCTAAAGCATTTGGGCGATATCCTATTTTTTGAGCAGCTTCTAACACGCGTTTTTGTGTCCTAGGAGACACCTTGGCACCTGGAGTAAATACCCTAGAAACCGTCGATTGTGATACATTAGCTAACTTAGCCACTTCTATTGCATTAATTTGTTTTTTTTTCACATTTACCTCTCCCTGTTCCCTCTATAGTACGTTTTCTTAATATAAAAACTCGTTAATAACTAGACTAGATATATTTATATTATAGATATTTCTCTATTTTAACAATTGACTATTATATTATTATTATCATTTTTTGAGAAAAGGTAATAAAAAAGTGGTTTAATAAATACTAAGAGGAATTAAAATAATCCCGTGACATTTCAATTTTCAGGCAAATGTCTCTATAATATTATTAAAACACAAAAAAGTCGCAAAGCCTTAGTGGAAAAGGTCTTTGCGACTATGTGATTTTTATTTCACTTGCATTAATATCAAACACATTTATTTTTGGACAATATTAATGAGAATTACTTAAAGCTTCCCCTTTGTCTCTAAATATCTTTTTAGTAACGAGCCGTAACCATTTTCTTTCTTGTATAGAACTCTACGCCATCTGTGCCGTTTGCATGAAGATCACCGTAGAAAGAGTCTTTCCAGCCCGAGAATGGGAAGAACGCCATAGGAGCTGGCACTCCTACATTGACTCCTAACATGCCTGACTCAATATTTTCACGGAACTCGCGGACGCTTGCACCACTATCTGTGTAAATGCAAGCACCATTTGCAAATCGGGAATTATTCGCTACCTCAATTGCTTCTTCTAGTGATTTTACACGTACAATCGATAATACTGGTGCAAAAATCTCATCTTGCCAGATTTTCATTTCTTGTGTGACATGATCAAAAATAGTTGGCCCTACAAAATAGCCTTTATCTTTTACTGCACTATCTTCACGGCCATCCCGAACTAACCGAGCTCCTTCCTCTATGCCTGATTTTATGTAGCTAAGCGTACGCTCTTTGTGATTTTCACGAATAACGGGTCCTAAGAAGACATCTTTTTCTAGGCCGTTTCCAATGACGATGTTGTTTGCTTCTTCTACTAAACGATTGATTAATTTATCTGCAATTTCCTCTTGTACCGTTACAACAGAAGCGGCCATACAACGCTCACCTGCCGAGCCGAAGGCAGCACCAATAATTTGCTTTGTTGCTACGTCTAAGTCAGCATCATTTAGTACAATTGAGTGATTTTTTGCACCGGCTAAAGCCTGAACACGCTTTAAATTTTCTGTACCTTTTTTGTATACGTATTCAGCTACTGGCTGAGAACCAACAAAAGAAATAGCTTTCACTAATTTATGTTCAAGAAGACCATTTACCACATCATGCGCGCCGTTTACAATGTTTAATACGCCTTTTGGCAATCCAGCTTCTTCAAATAATTCTACTAATCTTGCAGCTAAAAGCGGCGTACGCTCAGATGGTTTTAAGACAAATGTATTACCGCAAGCAATCGCAAGAGGGAACATCCAGCAAGGAACCATCATTGGAAAGTTAAACGGTGTAATCCCTCCAATTACGCCAATTGGATAGCGGTACATGCCAGATTCAATGCCTGTCGCAATATCAGGAAGCTGTTTCCCCATCATTAAGGTAGGAGCGCCCGCAGCAAATTCCACGCATTCAATACCACGTTGTACTTCACCATGTGCTTCATTAAAGCTTTTTCCATTTTCAATCGTCACTAACCTTGCTAATTCATCCCAGTTATCTACTAATAGCTGTTGATACTTAAATAAGATTCGCGCCCGTTTTGGAACTGCTGTCTTGGACCAGCCCTTAAATGCTTCATTCGCAGCTCGGACAGCTTGATCTACATCTTCTTTTGTTGAAAGAGGCACCTCTGCAATTACTTCTCCAGTTGCAGGGTTATAGACTTTCTCTCTAATCCTTGTAGATGACTCTACCCATTCACCGGCAATATAGTTTTGAATTACTTTTGTATTAGTTGTAGTTTCCATTTTCCATTCTCCTTTTAGATAAACTAGTAGATTTTTAAGATTCAACAGTATTTTTGCTTCTTGAAAAATTGTAGTTATAGCAGTAATAGTACAAATCCACTATTTCTTGATGAGTAGGCACTTTTGGGTTATTTCCAGGACTGCCGCTTGCTAGTGCATCCGTTGCCATTTTATCAACTACTTTTTGAAACTCTCGTTCATCTATTCCCCATGCTTTCATATTAGGAATATCTAAGTCACAACAAAGTTGCTTTATTTTCTCAATAGCCACATCAGCTAGCTCTTCTTTGTTTAATGATTTCGATTCTGGATAAATTAGATGTCCTATTTTTGCTAGCGAATCGATAGCAGCTTCCTTTGTAAATTCAAGTACCGCTGGAAGTAACATTGCATTTGAAATACCATGAGGTACATGAAATAAAGCACCAATTGGACGGGACATTCCATGAATTAGCGTCACAGAAGCATTACTAAAAGCAAGTCCAGCTTCCATAGAAGCAATGGCCATTTTTTCCCTTGCGTCTGAATCCTCTCCATCTTGATAAACTTTTCTTAAATGGTTCAAAATAGCTTCTATCGATGAAAGAGCCAATGTTTCCGTTAACGGTTGAGATAAACGTGATATATAAGCTTCAACAGCATGACAAAGTGCATCAATTCCCGTTGCTGCTGTAACTTGTGGAGGAGTAGAAATTGTGAAAATTGGATCTACAATCGCTACTTTCGGAAGAAATGCTTGATGTTTAATCATCATTTTTATATCTTCCTTAGTATTCGTAATTACGGTAACATTTGTTACTTCTGAACCCGTTCCAGCCGTAGTTGGAATTGCAATAAGCGGAAGAGGATCTTCTGTAATTGGAGACTTTCCGCCTGCAAAATCACCAATATAACCACCATTGGTTGCTACTACAGCTACAGCTTTGGCAGCATCAATGCAGCTTCCTCCACCTATTGCGATAATAACACCGCATTGCTCTCTTAGACACAGGTTTAATGCTTCATTAACGTGTAAATCCGTAGGCTCTGTATTAACATCTAAGTATGCAGCATAAGAAACATTTAAATCCTCTAGTATTTTTTCGCAACTTCTTACATGTCCTATTTTTTCCATAACACGATCACTAATTAAAAGTACTTTCTTTCCATAAGCTCTCACTTGCTCTCCAAGCTGAGCTAAAGAATTTTCCCCATAAAAGACTGAGTTAGGCATACAAAATTTTGAATACCCTTTCATAAAATCCCTCCTTACATTAACGTCACTGTTATTAATGCAAGAACCGTGCCAATTATAAAAGCTTAATTCCAAAGGCTTCTTTTAGTTAAAGTGTCCATTTTTAAATACATAAGTGTTTGATATATGTCCGATTATACAGACACTTGAACTATAATCCGTATTTTTTTAATTTTATGTAAAGAGTAGAACGCTGAATTCCAAGAATTCTCGCGGCAGCAGCCTTATTACCGTTCACGTCAGCAAGCGTTCTCAAAATAGTGTCTTTTTCACTAGATAAAATATCTTCTCTTACCTTTTTTAAGAGTCTGTTTGTATCACTATTTTTTTCTGTTATAAAAGAGCTTGTATCTTTTTTTCGAAAATGAGCAGGTAAGTCTTCTTCCGTAATTTCTTGATTTTCTACTAGACTTACTAACATTTCCACCGTATTGACAAGTTCCCGTATATTTCCTGGCCATTGATATTCTTGTAAATACCGCATTGCTTCAAAAGAAAAGCTTTTTTTAATGATTCCAAACTTTTCACAAAAATTTTTAAGGTGGTGTATGAGTAATATTTGAATATCCTCTTTTCTTTCTATAAGTGGCGGAATACTCAAACGAATAATGTTTAAACGATAATATAAATCTTCACGGAACTCTCCCTTCTTAACTAGCTCTTCTAACCTTTTATTAGTAGCAGCAATAATTCGTACGTCTACATGTTGACTTTTCATTCCTCCGACTCGCTCCACTTCTCTGTCTTGTAATACTCGGAGTATCTTAGCTTGCATAAGTAGGGGCATGTCTCCAATTTCATCTAGAAATAAGGTACCTTTATGAGCTTGTTCAAATTTACCTGGCTTTCCTCCTTTGCGTGCTCCTGTAAATGCTCCTTCCTCATAGCCAAATAACTCTGCTTCAAGTAATTGTTCAGGAATAGCGGCACAATTGATACTAACAAAGGGTCCTTCTGAAAATGGACTAGAATAGTGAATTGCTTTTGCGAATAATTCTTTTCCGGTGCCACTTTCTCCAGTAATTAATACGGTAGAAGGTGTTTTTGCTGCTTTTCTAGCAATCTCTTTTACGGTTTGTATTGCGGGACTTTCTCCAATAATTTGATCAAAATGATTGTTATTCTCTATTTGTTCAGGATTTGGCAAATGAGATTCTGTTACTTTTCGGGACAATTCCTGCATACGACCTAAGATATTATAAAGCTCACTGACGCCTTCAAAGATAAGCATGCCAATTGCTCCTACAATTTTCTCTTCCTTTCTAATCGGAATACGATGAACAATCATGTCTTGACCTTGGATACGTTGAACATAACCTCTTTCATCTGTCCCCGTTTCACTAACGATATGCACACGGGTATTTTCTATAATCTCTGTGACATGTTTTCCAATAGCTTCTTCACGTTTTTTTCCTAAAAAACGGCAGTAGGCCGCGTTAAACTCCTTAATAATTCCATTTGTGTCCACAATAATAATACCTTCGTAAGCGCTTTCTAGAACAGCGTCTAATGTTTCAACAGCATAAGGATTTTCTTGGAGATGCTTTAAATAGAAAGAATGCGAATGAAGAATATCCGTTTTAGTTAATAACCCGACCAATTTTTCTTTTTCATCTATAACAGGTAAAATCCCTCCTTGTATTTTCCAAGCTGTGTCAATAGAGTCATGAGGACTAACACTGTTTATTGAAGGCTTCATAACTTCTTCAACTTTGGTATTTAGTGAGTGGCATCCAGTTAAGGATCTCAATAATTCCGGAGTTGTCAGCACCCCTATAACTTTCTGTTGTGCGGAAACAACAGGTAACCCCTCAATACCGTGCATATCTAGTAAATGAATGGCTTCCTTTAATGTTTGACCTTCTATCAGGTTAGCGGAAAGAGGTCTCATCCATCTATGAACAAGTTCGTTATTTTTTATTTGGTTATAATCAAAGGGCGTATATTTATTAAAGTCTTGTATCATTATTTATACCTCCTAATCTTAGCTATTAATAAAAATGTAGCATTTATTATACATAAAGTTTTTGAAATTGTCTGTGTTTTAGACATAAAAGAAATCTCTTATTACCTATCTAATCATATTCAAATTGGTAGAAAAAAGCACCAGTTTAAGATTACATACGACAGTTATATTTCAGCTTTTAGTTGTTCTGTTACATGCTTATCTCCTTACTGAAAAATAAATATGTAGAGGCGGTTAAATGTGGTATTGTTAATTTTTATCTTAGCTTATTCTTAGTTATTTCTTACATGTATTGGAATATAAACTTAAACATTAACTATTTTATCATTCTCGGTTTTATTGCTTTTACTTTTATAAATCCCCCAAAAATAACTTACCGAGAGGTGGACTGTTCGTAATATTATAGAAAAATTTCGATAAAAATGAAATTAGTATTTTACTTTTAATTATACTCGCTTTTGCTGTGTTCGATTTTCTTCCTCAAAGATTGTCCCGTCACATTATGTTTTTAAGCTTATTATGGGAGCTAGTGGCATACTCTTCTATTTCACCCTTGGAAGGAGTTTTGGGGATATTTATACAGTAAATGACTAAGAACGCTACGAATTATTTGATTTTTTGTATCATACTTTATTCTCTCCACTCAACTATTTTTCCAGCTATATTACCGATATGAATAACGAAAGGTATAAGAGTTATATTAATAAAAACGCTAAGATAATATAGAGCTTCTCTTCTTGCTATAGGATCTATAAATGACCATGGAGGAAAATATGAATAAAGTCTTTTTCATTTTTATGATTATT
>DATMFE010000283.1:0-19459 GCA_035556295.1 Ureibacillus sp. | reverse complement strand
TTCTTCAGTCCATTCTGATGTATAGTTTTCTAATCTAACTTCATCTTTTTTTAGTCCTAGTTTCAAATTTACTCCCCCAAAAATTACGATATTGAAACAATACTGCTCCTTTTGTGAAAAAAAGTGACAACTTTTTAAGCTTCTTACTTTTTTTGCCTCACTAACCTTTTCCTTTTCTACAATCATTTCAACAATAATGGACATTAACCCTTTTATATAACGCACAATTTGTTGATTTGTAAAAAGTGATAGTTCTCAACAATAGCACCCATCAAAAACTAGGATACAAAAAATATTGAAAAAATGAAGATACTAGACTATAATGGTTGAGCGCAATTTTATAGGAGTGATAGATATGATGCAGAATTCTTGTTTAAACAATTTACATAATTTCAATTAAGATCCTTTGACGATTAGAGTCAAAGGATTTTGTTGTTTTAGGGAAAGACTTTTAGTGGAGGAACAAATTAATGAATCAATACACAAATTGTAACGCTTCGATGCTTGCTGGTTGGATTAGTTTAATCAGTAATATCGTGTTAACTTTTCTAAAAATAGTAGTAGGTGCGATTTTCCACAGTCCCGTTTTGTTAGCAGATGGTTACCACAATGCAGGTGATGTGATAGCAAGTGGTGCGACATTGGCATCCATGCGCATCTCTAAGCGCCCTGCCGATGAAGACCATCCATATGGACATGGTAAAGCGGAGGTTCTAAGTTCTGCAATTGTAGGGATTATTTTAATTTTAGCGGCTTGTTATATTGCCTTTGAGTCTATAAAAGTATTCTTTGAAGCACCTGAAAAAGCAGGGATCATTGCCTTTGTAACGGCTATTATTTCTCTAATTTGGAAATTGGCTTTATACGTATATACGATGAAAATTGGAAAAAAAGAGAATAGTAAAGGTTTGATTGCTACAGCAAATGATCATCTTGCAGATGTGTATGCTTCATTAGCTGCGGTAGTTGGTATTGGCCTTGCAATAATTGGAGAAGCCTATCAGATTAATATCCTTTTATATGGTGATCCTATTGCTGGATTGATAGTGACAATCTTAGTTTTCAGACTTGCTTATGGAATGCTCGTTGAAGCTGGTGCATCTCTTATGGAAAAAAGCGTAGATCATAAGTTACTAGATGCTTTTCAAAAGCTTATTTTAACCGTTACAGAAGTAAAACGTATTGACCGTCTACGTGCTAGAGAGAGCGGTCATTATATCTTGGTAGATCTTCGTGTGAGTGTTCCTGGTAATTTATCAATCCAGGAAGGTCATGATATTATCCGTAAAATTAAAAAGACAATAATGGAACATCATGAAGATGTGGCCGAAGTTCTAATCCATTTAAATCCTTGGTATGAAAATGATAATTAACATAATAAAAAAACATCTTAACTAATAATTTCTTGTTAAGATGTTTTTTATATTTTTCTGGGTACTGGTAAAGTATTGCTTTGTAACCTTTAAGAGAATTCTATAATTATCAAACTAATTTACTAATAATTGTTCGAGTATATTGATATGTTAATAGAAATAAACAAATAAAAGGGTGAAAATTATGGATTCTAATCATTCAACATTACCACTTACAACAAGCTCTCAGGAACACTTAGTAAGGAAGAATAAAATGAAAGGGCTTGCTAAAATTGGTATTATATTTATTATTTGTTTAGCCTCTATTATTATTGGTTTATTGCCAATTCGAACCCCTCAAATGGTAAGTTCGGATGCACCCTTGGATCAGTTTTCAGCTGAACGGGCACTGGAACATCTTAATGTAATCGCTAAAGTGCCTCACCCTACTGGCTCAGTTGAAATTTTTCAAGTTCGTGACTACCTTATACAAGAACTCCAAAAGCTTGGATTAGAGCCGGAACTACAGAAATCAAACGTTGTGTCTAACTTAAATTCAAAACATGAGGCATCTATTGAAAACATCATCGTACGTATTCCTGGTCTTGATAATAGTAAAGCTGTTATGGTTGCCGCTCATTATGATTCTGTTCCAACTAGTCCTGGAGCAGCAGATGACGGTGCTGCGATTGCAGCGATCCTAGAAATGGTTCGTGCTTTACAAGTTTCCGAAGAGTTAAAAAACGACCTCATTTTACTACTGTCTGATGGTGAAGAAAAAGGCTTGCTTGGAGCTCAAGCATTTGTCGATGAACATCCTTGGGCTCGAGATGTAGGACTCGTACTAAATTTTGAAGCTCGTGGCAATAAAGGTCCTTCGGTAATGTTTGAAACGACTGATCAAAATGGATGGATTATTAAAGAATTTTTAGAAGTTGCTGAGCAGCCACTTGCTTATTCATTACTCTACAATGTTTATAAACTTATGCCAAACTATACAGATATGACAGAGTTTCGAGAAACAAGTACATCAGGACTTAATTTTGCCTTTGGTATGGGGTTAAATGCTTATCATCACATAGTGGATACCCCAGAAAATTTAGATAAGGGAAGTTTACAGCACCACGGAGACTATATGCTGACGTTGACAAAGCACTTTGGTCAATTAGATTTAAATGACATCAAGCAAGAAGACAGAATTTATTTTAATGCCATTGGTTGGAGTATGATTCATTACCCACAATCTTGGGCGCTTTGGTTCATGATAGGCGGAGTATTGCTATTTATAGGAACGATCTATCACGGGATATACAAAAAAAGAATGAATGTGAAAGAAATGATGGTTGGATTCCTATTTACACTGCTTTCGATTGCTGCAGTTTTCGGGCTGATTTCCTTATTGTGGGCGGCATTGAAATCCATTGTTTCGATAGAGCAATATGCAGCGATTGTGAAAGACCAACAAATAAGTACGTATTTTTTAATCGCTTTATTATTGCTGACATCTATTGTTACAGTCTTCTTAATAAGATGGGCATCGAAATATTTCACGAAGGAAAATATTTCGATTAGCGCTACGTTCCTATGGCTTATTTTAGCTGTAGTGACCACTTTCTATCTTCCTGGTGGAAGTTATTTATTCATATGGCCATTCATCTTTAGCTTGCTTGGTATTAATTTAGCTTTATATGTACGTACAGATTTATGGGAATGGATTTCTGTTGTCTTTGCAATTCCAGGCATTGTGTTATTTACTCCAATTTTCTTTATTGTTTTTAACATGCTGACACTCAATATAGCTGGGGTTTTATTTACAATACCTGCAATTGTGTTGACACTTATTTTTCCTGTGTTTTGTTCGTCAATCAGGTATTCAAAAAAGAACAGCTAACACTTTATTTTGAGTATCCTATTGTTGTTGCGCTGATTGATTGAATTCATTCTCATACGCAAAAAAACGGTCCTTCTTTATAGATGGACCGTTTTTTTGTGAATAGTGGTTTGTAATAAGAATAGTTGTGCTACGCATGTTTGAGTGAAATTTTCAAGAGAAAATGCCGATAATGATTCCTGCAATGATCATGCTGATTACATGAAAACCAGCAGTGATCAAGTAAAGTTTTAACTTCATTCCTTCATATAGAGCATTCGTGGCTGAGGTGCCGGCAATGACAAGTCCAACAACTAACCCGAGCCATAACCCCTCTACCCAACCATTAATATTTGTCCACCCAGCAATAATGGCTAATAAAAAGGAATTAATAATAGCCATCAAAATAGAACTTGCCATCACTTTTCCTACGCTTGGTAGATCTACTTCCTTTAAACCCTTTAACCTTTGCCAAGTATTCCAGAATACTTTAGGTGAATACCAAACTGAACCAAGTATACAAATAGCAAGCCCACTCAAGATAACCGCTAAATAATTGATTGAACCAACATCTAATTCCACTTTCTACCCTCCTAAAACTTTTTAAACCTTACTAATTTTTCTCACCAATTATAAAGATAATGATCTTTATTAGCAATGGTGGACCACAAGGACTTTCCCCTAACCAAGTTACTTCACACTTTACTAACTTTAATAAAAATAGCATTGATACCATCTTGGATATCAATGCCTCATTTTGTGTTGTAATTAAACTTTCTTGACCATTCGTACTTGTTTTAAAATATGTCCATCAAATTCTACATCAGAGACTTTAAGGATTTCGAATCCCTTAGCTTCGTAAAAGTTCATGCCAATCTTATTCTCTTTTTCTACGTTTATATAGATTTCTTTTATACCATTTAGTTCTTTTACTGCTTCTTGTAACAAACGCGTACCTATCCCTTTACCTTGGTATTCTGGATATAGGTATATAGCCGCTAATTCGACCTTTCCTCCATCCCTAACAGTGGAATAGTTTGCAAACCCAACTACCTTGTCCTCAACTGCTGCAACATAAACAATAGAACGTTCAATACGTTGTTTCATACTTTCATCACTGTAATGTAATTTTAAGAAGTTATTTTGTACTTCTATGGGAATAATCCCCTCATACGTTGCATTCCAAGATGTTTTTGCTATGTCTTGAACTTGTTTTATATCTTCAAAGTTCATCCTACGAATGGTAATGCTCATCTAAAGCCCCCTTTAAGACATCTCTAGTATTTTGTAGCTAAACGCTCTTTAACTCTTTCAACCATTTTATGTTGTTTATCGTGCATTGCATTATAGAAATCATGGCTATTCTCTATATAATCTAGAAAATCTAAGGTAATAAATTTAGTTGCATGTAATACTTGATAAAGATCAGCGATATCTTCTTCTGAAAGTGGCGAGCCATACTGATAATGAGTTAAATATTCCTGCACATCTAATGCTCTACTTCTCCATTCATAATGGACACTACCGTTAAAAAGAAACAAATCCGTTATGTGTAAAAATTCCGTAGAGAGATTATTAAATAATTCAACATCAGCATCGGTTAGGGGTTGTTCATAGTTCCATTCCAGTAGTGCATCTACGGTATCATGTAATAAGAAATTTGCAGACATGTATTGACTTCCAAGGCTTGTTTCCAAATTCTTTACTTGTTCTTTTGCTGGATTAACTAGCCAAACTAATATAATTCAAAGTATTGCAACTAATGTACACACAATATATTTTAACCTACTCACACTATCACTCTCCAAGGTTTATTTAAATGTCATTGTTTTATAATTACAATTTTTTACCAAACTCAGCGTTTGTTCAATAACTTCAACAAAATAGGACATTAATCCTTCTTGGATCAACGCCCGCGTATTCACAACTTTATTTAATTTTGTTATTCTTCAAATTTAATTTCTTCAACTTTTTCTTTTGATCCATCATCTTTAACTATCATGACTTCTGTATCTTTAATTGGACTTATTGCATACCAAAATTTTTTATCATCTTCTATAGTAATGATTTCTGCCTGTTCATCACCGGCATATACTTTGGATATTGAATTATCATTTATTGCACCTGAGTAGATATATGGTGGTTGGTTCATTGAAGACCATCTCACTGGAGAGTTCCATTGAGAACCTCTAGTTTGTATCCATTGCCATTGATGATTCACTTCTTCAAAATAAGCAATATAAATCTTTTCACCTTGATTACTATTTTCTTTGAATACTGCTATTGCATCATTTTCGTGGATTACTTCAAAATCCTTGTGAACTAATTTATACGAAAAATTTTCTTCCCCAAAATTCATTTCCATCATTTTCTTATGAAAGAAGGACTCAAATGTATCCTTTTGTGAACAACCTACTAACAGTAATGGAAAAACTAGTAATATAAATATATTCTTCATATTTTTCTCCCCGTTCTTTAACACCGATGCCTCGTTACTATAAAAAGTTCAACATCAAGGGCATTAACCCCTTTTTAGATGGACATACCTTTTTCGAATAACTCTTTCGCATTAGTAGATAATAATGTGAGGTGAAGTACATTGAAAATGGCTAAGATTGGTTATATTATTTTCTTTTCCATGATATTATGCAGTGCTTTTTACAATAAACAAACAGATGCAAAGTCCATTGTTACAGAGCTATCATTGCTTCAAACTAGTACTGATAAAAATGAAAATAATCGAATTCAGGAATTGGAACAACGTTTGGAAAGCTTAGAACCATCTGACCCTACCACTATTCTTGATTCACCATTGCCTTTTGAAAAAGGAACAGAGGAGCATTTCCCAACAGACATCCTTCCTATTTCTGAAGTATTAAAGGAAGGGACCAAAATTCCATTTCAAACAATAAAAAGTGAACCTGACTATATTAGACCCATATATGAAGAACATTGGCAAAGTAAATATGGAAGATGGAGCTATATGCCTTCTCGAATACATTATGCTCTACACCGCATATTCCCTTTTTATGCGATAGGAATATCTGCTGAATACGATTTTAAGCACAATGTGGGTATTGGCTTTAATACTGAAATGAACGAAACAGACCTTGACCTGTATATAGTAATATTTCAAACCGATATTACAGAAGTCTATACCAAAGGAAACCAAGTGGTTGTTGTGGGAACTCCAAAGCGAACAGGTGTAGAGGTTATTAGTATTAAAACTGGCGACTTAAATCCCAGTAATAAGGAGAAGTTTTTATTAATTCAGTTAGCTACTAATGCAGCTGAACTTGATTATGCCCTAATTGGTTATACACCACCAGATTTTTGGTTAAAGCAAAAACAAAAAGCAAATGAAATTGAAAATTCTAAAAAGGATTAACTCAATCTAATATAGGTAGTCTGCATCTACGTTAAATTTAATGGTGCAGACTTTAAATTCTTTAGTTAAATAAAGTTAATATTTCCATGAAGATAGCCCCCTTTTTTAAGTACAAAATTCTCAAGCAGCTTAAAATTCAATAAAGCTCCTGTTTTCCTTTTGGTTTTCATTTAAAAAACACCGAATTTTTCTAGGCATTGGCACATTTCAGAAAAGTTGTAAAAAAATGTTTACAAGTAACTGAAAGATGGATATAATTACAAGGTAATTAAAAAATTCTTAAGGAGGTCGAATGAAATGATCGTTATCGTTAAATTAATTTCTCTAGTAGATACAACTTCATCAAAAATGAAAATCACAAATTCGACCAGATCGGAATGGATCGCTTAAGTTTTTTTGACTAATTAAGCATACCCATACCGCAGGGAGAATTGTGCCCTGCGGTATTTTTGTGCCTTTTTTTACCGTAGGGGGATTCTCTCTGCGGTTTTTTATATTTTTAGGGTAATTTAAAGGAGGTGATAATCTATGACATTGAGCATTTTTGCTTTCACGATTACGATTACAAAACGTGAAATCTCTCTTGAGAAAGCTCTTCATAATGAAAATGTCAAAAAAATCTTTGAAGAGAACCAAAGGAAAATAGAAAGTTATATTCGTCATTATTAATTTTGTTATTTAAGGAGGTGTCAATAGATGATACTAAACATTTTTTCTTTAACAATCACAATTAAAAAACGTGAAATCTCCCTTGAGAAAACTCTTCATAATGAAAATGTGAAAAAAATCTTTGAAGAGAACCAAAGAAAAGTAGAACGTTATATTCGTCAATTTTAATTTTGTTTATTTAGGAGGTGTCAATTAATGATACTAAACATTTTTTCTCTCAAGATTACTATTTCAAAACGTGAGATCAATCTTGAAAAAGCAATTCATAATGAAAATGCGATAAAAATCTTTGAAGAGAACCGAAGAAAAGTAGAAAATTATATCCGTCATTTTTAATTTTATTTTAAAAAAACATGAAAGGTGGGAATTTAGATGATTTACATGATCCAAAGACGATATGCAATTTTATGGGTGGAGAAAGACACAACCTAGCTTGCATACGAAATAGTTATTTCATAATAAAAACCTCAATAAAGCTAACCCGTTCTAACATAGAGCGGGTTGCCTTCAGAAGGTATTGTACTATGCCAAATTGTTTGTATCACTGATTGAGTGATAACTATAATAACAGCTAGCAATGTAGAAGCTTGCTAGCTTTGTTGTTTTATCCATTGGAAAAAATCCTAACGGAATGAAACATACTATTATAATCACATTTTTTACTTCTGATAATAACTCTGCATCCCCCTGGGTCACCAGCATTACGCAAAATCATTGAAAAAAACATTATTTCGTTTTCATTATTTGCTGTCCAATTACACCTACAATTAATATGATAAACGATATTATGCTGTAATCTTTAAAAAATGTTGTAAATGGAATATTAAGAAACATGAATACTGCTGTAATAATTCGACCTAACATAAGTACAAGCCCAATCACTAATAGCCAATCAAAAATTTTTTTCACAAAGCCTTCTCCTCTTTTACATGATTAATCTAGATGTCCTAACCAAAATAATAGTAACATATTTGAATAATATCCATTCAATCCTTAATTGACTGCCATGTATGTGTATAATATTTCGAGGACCATCAGCATATTTACTAACTTTTAATAAAAAAAGACATTAATCCCTTTGGATCAACGCCCCGTTTGTTGAGTATCCGATTCACTTATCGCGTTTATTAATTTCTCCAATTGCGTTTAAAATAAAGTAACTAATGATCAAGGATAATAGATACGCAATCATTGGTTCGTTAGTTACCCATATAGAATTCAGCGTAAAAAATAACAATGTTGCAAATGCAAAGAGAATGATGAGATATAGTAAGATACTTATCATTGCTTTCAATTGAATGCCCTCCCTTTTTAACTCTGCCATTCACGCTTTACTGCTTATTACCTATACCTCGTAAAATAGGTTACAAGTGGGATTGCCCAAGATATAAAACAAATAAATACTAGGATGACAACTAGATTAAAAAAGGAGAATGCAGCTAACGTAAAAGCTGTAAAAAGGATTGAGAGAGTTAAACTCCACAGTACCTTTCTTTTCATACTAACCATTGCTTGAACAAGAATAAAAACAAGTGCAAGTATTATCGGCCACCAATAGAGAATCGAATTGAGCATATAATCTACTATTATGATAAAAACCTCCTACTATCATCCATAATTTAGAGATGTAGAATAGGTAACTACTAAAATATGGATATGCTTATGTAAGGAGCTTTAACCCTGCCCCGTAAGTATTAAATGTTCAACATAAAAGGCATTAATCCCTTTTTGGATCAATGTCTTCGTTAGAACACGATCAAAATTCAGTCTTATTTTGTCGTAATAATTCTTCCGCAAGTTTTACGTTTTCTTTTAGATAGGTAGGCAAATCAGTGCGAGTTAAAATCTCAGAAGTTGTTATCCAAATAACATCATCAACTTCCTCAGCGCTCTTAGCATATGGTTCTCCTGACTTATGCTGACACAGAAAGACTTTATCTATAACATTTTCACCAGAATTAGTAACAAAAGAGGAACTATTCACATACCTAAGTATTTCCACCTCAATTCCTACTTCTTCGAAGATCTCCCTTCGTAAACTTCTTTCTAAAATATTTGAAGAGTTCCCCTCTATTTCACACTTCCCACCTACAAGAGAAAGTGAACCTCCAGCGTGTTCTTCTTTTTCACTTCTTCGTATTAATAACCATTTTTCATCACGGTAAATGGCACCTTCTACATTAACTATAAACATTAAAATTCCCCCCAAAAGATTGATGTTATAGATTCCTATTTCTAAATTAATACCTCAATTAACCTGTCTGTTTGCACAATATGAAAAACAACGTCGATTTTTTATTGCACTACAACTCTCGCCCTCGTTAGCTAAATAACTAATTTAAACTTCTCTATTTCGTTCATTTAATTGGATTTTTAATTCTTTAATTTCTTTTTTTATTCTTTGACTAACGTTGAGTCATCAATCCCATTAGTAACTGCTGATTTAATAAGTAAGTAGAATATAAATAAAAAGATTGCCCCTAGAAATAAATAGACCACGCTTACAAATAAAATTGCCATATTAGTCCCCCCTAAAAATTTAAATCATTGTAGGATCAACATCTTCGATTCTAGTAGATCGTTAATTCTCTATTTTATCTTTCACGATATCTCTCATTTTTTCAGTTCCTAGAGCACCAAAATTCAATGCGTTTTCTTTTATCCAATACACGATTCTGAAAGATGAGCCGTCCTTAAGGTGTATTCGTAAAAATACTCTTTTATCACTTTTAATATTGTTATAAACTTGATCAATACCTAAATACTCTTGCGCAAGTAAGTCTTCAATGAACTCAGCTGTTGCTTGTTCTGTGAAATCGGAGAGATGTCTACCATCATAAGTACTTTCAAGACTCAGCTTTGCTACTTTTCCTTCTATATCTAAAAATTCTGATACAACTTTTGCCTTTTTGTTTTGACTTACTTGATACACTTTATTGTCCGCAACCACTCTAAAATCAGGATTGTATCCGATCAGTTCATATATTTCAGTACCAGCAGATAAAAACGCAGCATCCCCATTTTTTAACTGATGATTCGAACAGGCGTTACCTGCTAACATATACTTCACTTCACCTATTTGTTTTCCCTTTTCCAGAGTTTCCCCTTGAGGTAGACCCTCGTCGTCACCTTCGTATTTAATATCATTGATCATCAATACATCTATCCACGAAATCTCTGCATCTGGACAACCACTTACTATGTCACTATTTTCCTTGATTGTCGTGCCTGCTGTAACTTTAGGACCTTCCTGCTCGCCTTCGTTCACAATCTCTTGTTCTGATCCACAACCAACTAAAACAATAGAAGCTAATATAATCCATGAAATTAAAGTCTTTTTTAACACTTCTTTAATCCCCCTTTCAATTAACGCTTAATAATTAATACATAAATTCCTAACCCGATAAACTAACTACCTTTATTTCTAACTTCAATAAAAAAGACATTAATCCTTCTTGGATCACTGTCAAACAATTCACTTATTAACTTGTAAAAATAATGTCTAGAGCAAAAAATAAGCGTTTCCCTTATTTTAGAGATACGCTTCTACAATTGCTTAAATGAAAATATTAATGGTTTTGGACTAATTCCAACTTCATAATCTCATATCTCTTAAGCCTGTTGGAGTACTCATTTCAATAACAATCTTCTCGGAACCTGTATGATAAACAATCGTATCACCTTTAGATTTAAACAACTCTTTTGTAGCGGATTTAGGATTTTCAATAACATTAATTAAAGCGACATTCGTTACAATCTTTATATTCTCTTCCAAGTAAAAATCAAGAATATTTAGTTTTACATATTGATTTGGGTATAATTTACGAACATTCATTGACTTGTACTTCTTCTCCTAACTCTTCAAATGCTTCTCTTTTTGATGCTTCTTCCGGTGTTTCTCCATTTTCTATTCCTCCACCAGGAAAGACATAATACACTAAGCCTTCTCTAACTCTACGAATCAGTGCTACTTTATTATTTTCTACAATTACGACCGAGGCTCTATTTCGCATGGCTGTCACCACTTTCTTATAAAAAAGCCATTTTGCACTTCTACAAAATGGCTCTCTTTATTCTTTAAATTAATATTATAGTAGCACTATTAAAATAAATAGAGGAAACATATGATGTTCATAGAAACTATATATGATAAACGTGAAAAGGAGAATTTAGTAAAGTGATCGAACAAATGATCCCAGCGTTAATTGCCTTCATCGTTGTAGCAGCTTTGTCTCCGCTATTAATTGCTGTATTAAGAAAACTTAAGTTCCTTCAACCGATTCGAAAAGAACTCCCTTCAGATCATCAGTTAAAAAAAGGGACACCCTTAATGTTTGGACTGATTCTTTTTGTCGGAATCATCACATCCATTATGTTTTCACCAACATCACTCATGTATTTCCTATCTATTACATACATTCTTTTTAGTTTTGTTGGGTTTTTGGATGATTTTTGGAAAGCATCTCGGCAAGATCCTAATGGCGTATCCGGTAGAACTAAACTTATCTTTCAATTTTTATTTACGGGTACCTTGCTCTACTATGCGATTAACTATATAGGCGTAGATACGAATATCCATATATTTAAAGATATTTCCTTAGATTTACCTCTTATTTTGTATTTCATTATCATGACTTTATTTGTTGTAGGTTCTGCCAATGCTATCAATTTTACAGATGGGTTAGATGGACTTTTAGGAGTTGTTGCGATTCCTTCATATTTCTTCTTTTTCATGGTGTCAGACCGAGTTGAGGTACAACTTTTTTCCTTCATTATGATTGGATGTTTGCTCGGCTTCCTGATCTATAATATATTTCCTGCCAAAGCGTTTATGGGAGATACGGGTTCATTAGCAATAGGTGGGTCCCTTGCATTTCTTGCTGTAATTGAAGAAGTTGAAATTTTAATTCCTGTTTTGTTCTTTATTTATTTTGCTGAAATACTTTCTGTGATTTTACAAGTATTCATATACAAGTGTACAAAGAAGCGTATTTTTAGAATGACGCCCATTCATTATCACTTTGCCTTAAAATATAAGTGGTCCGAAAATACAATTGTCATGGTGTTTGGATTTATTTCGTGGGTTTGCACATTTGCATGTTTAGTTTATTGGAAACTGTTCTTAAATCCATAAAGAATGAGAGAAACATGCCAATGATAATCAGGGGTAGCCAAAGGACGAGTAACCCTACAAACAGATACCAAGGTCGTTCATCTGCCACTGCATAAATCAATAAACTGACCAACAAACCGAAGAATAAATAAATGAATAATATTTCCATTTTCGCCTCAGACTCCTTTTTCTAGTATATTAAAAAGGAGTTTTTGAGGTTCTTAAGGGATCACTAAAAGCCCAGAAAATGAACAATCATTTTAATTGTATCGTCTCCTAATGCAATCCCTCTAGTAATCACCGGTACCCTCGATCTAATTCGAATTTCAACTTCTTTGATTAAGATTTTAAACTTAAACTTTGTCGTTCCATATAGTAGCTTAATACTTCTAATAGAATATCAAAGTTATAATTTGTTTTTTCTTGTATGATAGTTGCCTACTCTTCGATTGTTCTTTGTTCAGCATCTTCTACTAAACCGTTCATAGAAGATGAATAACTTTTGAAGTTATAAAATTCCCAATGAGTCACTTCTTCTTCATACTGTCTACATTCAAGTAGTGGATTAGGTTTGATCAATCTTTGCGAGAATTCAGCTGCTTCTAGTAATTGATTTTCATCAATTGCTGCTAGATTAAATACTTGTTTAGAAGTTTTTCCATTTGGCCGTTTATAGAAAATTTCAACATCCTCACCTTGGTGTTGCACTTGAATTTTAGCACCTGGGAAAAATCCTATGCACTCCTCTGTATAAAAGAATGGGCTATCCTTATCTACACAAACGGGCTGAATCCATTGATCTCCTAAGTCACATAAATATTTATGCTTATTTTCATCGATTGCGATCACAGCAACGTGCGCTTTTTCAGTAAATAAATCGTGACCAATTGCATACGCCTCAATATGATTTCGTTTACATTCATCTAATAGCCATATCGCTAAATCGAAACAGTTCCCTGTAATTTTATATTGGTTATAATGCTCTTTCATCAGCTCCACTGAACGCTGATAGTTTAATGGGTTTTGTTTTGCATACCAAGCTTTTGTTAGTGTTTCCATAGGAAAGTGCTTAAATTGATTCCAAACCTTAAGTATATTTTCTGATGCCTGCATTTGATATCCCCACTTTTTTAATTAATAAATTCACGATTGAGATTTACTCAACAATTTGGCGCGATGATTGAATAAATAGTCATTTTAATATGATCGCACTGGAGAAATAAGATGAAGGAAAGAAGAATTGTCAGTTGGTTCAATTACGATTGGTCGCAATGGGCCACCAAAGCTTATTTTTATCTCTTCTTCTTTTATTACCTTTAAGGAATCCATTAGAAAGCTTCCATCAAATGAAATACTTAAATCAGTCTCACCATTAATCGTTTTAATACTTTGTGTTTCTTCTATTTTTCCTATTTCGGACGAATTTGAGGAAATTTTAATTTTTGTCCCATCCTTGATTTCTAAATTTACATTGTTATTTTTCCAATCACTTGCAAAAAGACAAGCTCGATCAATACCCATTAATAGCTGTTTTGTGTTGAGCGTAATGATTGTCTTCATATTATTTGGAACTAATCCTGATATACTAGGATAATTTCCGTCAATTAACCTTGAAAAAAGTGAGATCGTATTTAATTTAAAAACTATGTAGTTGTTGTCTAGTAAAGACACATGTATAACACCAGTTTCATTATTGATAATCTTTATTAGCTCATTTAGGCTTGAACCTGGAACAATGAATGAGCCGTTTATACTTGATTTTATTGCAAGCTCTCTTAAAGCTAATCGTTGGGAATTCGTTGCAACACAAGTAAGTTGATTCTTTTCGAAAGTCATATTCACACCTGTCAACGTAGGTCTTGACTCACTCTTTGATACTGCAAACACTGTTTGTTTAATTATTTCAGCTAAATCACCACTGGGAATTTTAATACATTCGGCTTCGTCAATTTGAGGTAGACTTGGGTACTCCTCGGCACTAAATCCTTGTAGATTGGTAACAATTTCGTGGGATTGTATGGTAACTAACTGCTTTTCATTTACTTTTAGATGAATTTCATGTGGTAATTTCTTAACAATTTCACTTAAATATTTTGCAGAAATAACAACATTACCTGTTTTAATAACTTTCAATACTTTTAATCCATCCATCTCTAAAGGAATGACTTTTTTAAGAGCAATTTCAGAATTGCTTCCGACAAGGATTAAGCAATTCTCATAAGCAGTCAGTTTTATACCTGTCAAAATTGGAAATGGCGTCCTTGAAGATACAGCTTTATTAACATCTAAAATTGCTTTACTGAAAACTTCACTATCTATTATCAATTCCATAGAAAATCCACCTCATTTTTCTCTCTAGTGAAACTATTTCAATAAAAGACCTAAGAAATCCTGTTTTTTGTTCAACTAACCTGCCGCGCTAGTTCAATAACACCAACTAAAAAGACATTAATCCATGTTGGATCAATGCCCTCGGTAGTTAACAAAAACTTCTTTGACTCAATTCAAAAATCAATAGAATTTGCCATCTGAACTAGAATTTCAGGTGTAATCTTTTCTGAGACTTCTTTATCTATACTGAACCTATATTGTAAGTTTTCTTTATCAAATATTAATAAAATTGCTCTTCCTTTATCCAACAGGTATGCAGTGTTTCCATCCTTAAGTTTATATTCATTTATAACTTCATTATCTAGTATCTCAATACTATCCTTTGGTGCAACACATATCAGGAAATTATTCTTGTTTGATTCCTCATTGATATACTCCATTTCAAAAAGGTCTCCCTTATTACCTTCAATAGTGCGAGCAAATACGTGAGTGTACACTACAGGTGGGACTCTTAACGGAAGCTTTAATTCTTCTTTATAATAGTGTGCATAATCTCTTAAAGCTTCCCCAACAGATGTATATCCAATTTCAATATAGCTTTCTTCAATAGTTCGAGGTTGAAAGTTAGAATTGGCATTTACGTTTCCAGTATTTAATGCCCCACAAATCACTGTGGACATAAGTAAAAGTAGCATAAACTTGTTCAGATAAATCACCCTATAATTATTATTTGAATTATTTTATCCAAGTCTATTTGTACTATCCTTATTTTCAACAGTTTAATGGTTACAGCAGCAATTGAAGGGAATAAAGCAAAAAATAATAGAATAGAAATAATATAAGAAACACCACCTAAATGTGATATGCTCCCTATTAGGTAGACAGATTAAAAAATAAAATCTGTGTATCTAATGGGGAGTTTTTTTCATGTCCAAAAATAGAGTTTCACCAGATATAAAATTACTTGCAATTCAATACTTAGAAGAAGGCCGACATACAATGGAGGAAATATGTTCGATGTTTTCTGTGAATAGGATTTCCTTACAAGAATGGCGTGCTATTTATAAGTTTGGAGGGGCAAAATCACTCACACGTTCCATTAAAAATAAAGTATATTCTAAAAATCTTAAGCAATCTGCTGTAGAAGATTATCTAGCTGGGAATTATTCAATGTTTGATATTCTTACTAAATACGGGATTAGTAGTTTATCAGTATTCAAAAAGTGGTTGAAAATTTATACTAGTCATAGTGAATTAAAAGATTCTGGTGAAGGAATGAGCCAAGCTATGACTAAAGGAAGAAAAACAACTGTAGAAGAACGTATTGAAATTGTAAAAGCTTGTCTAGAGAATGGGAAGAATTATCAAAAAATAGCAGCACAATATGAAGTGTCCTATCAACAGGTATATCAATGGGTACGTAAGTTTGAAGACGGTGGTGATGAAGCTCTTCAAGATCGCCGTGGGCGAATAAAACCAATAGAAGAACGGAAACCAAAAGATGAGTTACGATTAAAAATCAAACAGATGGAACGAGAAAATGAACGATTACGTGCCGAAAATTTACTATTAAAAAAGTTAGAGGAAATCGAAAGGAGGCGTCGTTAAGTAGAGTTCGCATTCAGAGTCTTTATCTCGCAATTCAAGAGTTAGCTAAGAATGAGAACTTATCAATTGTTTTATTATGCGAACTTGTAGGAGTTTCACGTGCAGCCTACTACAAATGGTTAAACCGTCAACCATCTGTTCAAGAAAAAGAAAATGAACAACTGGTGGCATCAATCCAACATTTATATACACAAGTGGACGGCATTTACGGCTATCGTCGGATTACAATGACCATTAACCGCCAACGTGAAAAAGACGGTTTGAAAAAGGTGAATAAAAAGCGTATTTACCGCCTGATGCAAATTTGTGGATTAGAAGCGGTTATTCGTCGTCGTCCGAAAAAATATCGAAAAGCAAAGTCAAATTACGTAGCTGAAAACATATTGGCACGTGAATTTACAGCAGAAAAGCCAAATCAAAAATGGTGTACAGATGTGACAGAATTCAAGTACGGTAATGGCAAGAAGTCGTATTTAAGCGCTATTATTGATCTTTATGATAAATCCATTGTGAGTTATGTATTAAGCCATTCGAATAATAATGAACTGGTATTTAAAACAATTAGACCAGCCATTAGCCAACTGTCAAAGGATGAATATCCACTTTTACATAGTGATCGAGGTTATCAATATACATCAAAAGAATTCAAGCGAATTATGGAGAAAGCCAAACTAACACATAGTATGTCTAGAGTTGGTCGTTGCATCGATAATGGACCCATCGAAGCATTTTGGGGGACTCTAAAAGTAGAGAAGTATTATTTACATAAGTTTGAGACGTACGAAGAGTTAAAACATGCGATTGATACATATATCAAATTCTATAACAAAGAACGTTACCAAGAAACGTTAAACGGCTTGAGTCCTTTAGAATACAGGTCTCAAGCCGCTTAAAGCATTTTTATTATTTCCACTGTCTACTTGACAGGGAGCAGTTCAATGTCCAGGTGGTGTTATTGTTATTTCAGCTTTTTCTTGACATATAACTAAGGAATATAAGGGGATGAATCATTCGATTTCTTACTATTTGCATTATGATCTCGACTTCTTTGTTGTCTGATTTTTTCATATTTCCGTTCAGTTGGGTTCATACGTTGCCACTTAATCCAGTGATATATTTTTGAAATGACTTTGATCAGTAACACATAACCGAAGCCAGCAATAAGTATAACAAGCAGTACACCATAGACACTATTAAATAAAAAATCCAACTACATCACCTCTTATATATTTTCAAACTACAAACATTCTATAGTTGTATTATCGGATACCATATCTTCACCTACTACCCTCTTTTGATTATCTCAAAATTCCCCCAATTAAACATTGGCAATTCTACCCCTTTATCAATAATAAAAAAGGCATAAATCCTTCTATTGGATCACGCCTCTGTTCGTTGAAGTATATAAGATTCAATATAGAATAGAATATAAATAAAATTAGAAATACCACCTAATTTTCTGGGTGGTTTTTTAATGAATATGTATTGCTACTAGCTATTTTAGCTTCTTCTATTACAGTTAGTTGAAGGAAAAAAAGCGTTCTTTTAATAATCGCACCATTGTGGAATAATCATGATTTTATGATTTTGTTACAGATATTAATTAAGAAACATCTATTTCTTCTTTTTCCCTTCCGCTTTACTTTGATTTTCAGCCACTCTAAATTTTACTATTTGACTAATTAATTCATAAGGGATAGGTTTTCCGATTGGGAATTGAACTGCACCTTTAGAGGATTTATATTCCGATAATTCTTGCTGAAAGGAATTAATTCCACTTGAAGTGGGGTAGAAGCCTATATGGTTTTTGAATGCAGCAAAGTGTACCAGATTGCCATTTAATACAAACGTAGGCATTCGATAACTTATTTTTTCCTCAGCATTTGGTGCAGAATCTTTTATTACTTTTCTTATTGTTTTTAATATTTCCTGTACCTCGTGAGGATATTGTAAAATATATTCATCAATTGATTTAGGAATCATTTGTTCCATCCTATTCCTCCTAGCAAACTTAAATCTCTAAAAGATCCACAACGATTTAGTACACACACGTATTTATTTAGGATTAACTAAAGTTATTGTATTTCTTTCTTTTTACAGTTTCAATTGAAACTTTCTTTCTAAAAAGTCTATAAACTAAATGAACTACTAAATTTATGCATTAGGATATTTTAACTCAATATCTCCAACAGAAATGGACATTAATCCTTCTAGGATCAATGCCCACAATCATAATTATTTACACATTAATTGAATATTAACAATGATATAAAATAATAAGTTAACTCTTACTCTTACCATTTAGTTCTAAAAGAATCGGTGTAAAATTTAGTAATATAGAAGCAATTGTCAAAAACCATAATGCCCTTTCCATACCAGGCACGACATCCCCTAGAGCTGCCCAATCTTCCACTTGTACCCACCGAGCTACAAGACTATATTCTGAACAGAGTGTTAATGCTGTAAATGATAGCCCAATTGCCATAGCAACTTTATAATCCTTCCCTACTTTATACATATAAAGATTTATAAAAGTTGCTACTATAGCGATAACCCCAAATATCATAAATAACATTACTAACCTCCGCATATTTTGTCCTGTAATTATACTTATGTGACAAATCTAAAGTATTCCGACATATTTACTTAAGTGATTTTTAATGGAAAAAGACTGTCGTCACTATAGATTTATATCTCTATTACAATTTACAAATCTCTTATCTTTGCACTTTTAGTGAATGATTGATAATTAAGTCTAGTAGCTTCTGATAAGAAATCCCTGCTCCAAGTGCACTTTTTGGTAGCAAACTGTTTTTCGTCATCCCAGGTAATGTATTAACCTCCATCACATAAGGAATCCCATCTTTAATCATCATGTCGACACGAGCGTAAACACTACATTTCAATGATTGATAGCAAGTCAGTGCAGCAGAAGCTACACTGGTTTGTGTTTCTGGTGGCAGCTCGACTACTTCTTCAATAGTCGCCACATCATTATATTTAGAGGTATAATCAAAAAACTCACCTTGATGACGAATCGAAATGACCGGTAAAAGCTTTCCATCCAAAATGGCACAAGTGATTTCCTCTCCAGCAATGAGCTTTTCGATGATCACTTCCGAATCCCA
>DATMFE010000282.1:0-1793 GCA_035556295.1 Ureibacillus sp. | reverse complement strand
CCGATTGGTAACAGGCAAACGGTCATAAATGCGATAAATGATATAAAAAGCAAAATCCATGCAATACTAATAGAAAGTTGGACTGATTTCGCACCCAACTTTTTTTGATGGTTAACGTAAGTTTGACAAGGAAAGTTTCCCGAACCTTATTTTTGTACTTTGTTATAAAACTCTCAACAGTTATAATCTCCTCTAAGCCATGGAACATAAAAATAATAGGGAACAACCAAATAATTGTTTTAATATAAAAAAGTGCCTGCTTTAGCTTGTTAAACTATACCCGTTAAATTTCAAGTACGATTTCTCACTACCTCGTAAAAAAGGACCGTTAAATTACGATACAGAATTTTACGGAGCTAGATAATTTTTTTTAGTAAATTTAATTAAAGAATATTAACTTTCCTTCCGAAAGATAACCTGATCAGATGACAATACTGAAATATACGTCTCAAGAGTAGCAACTGTGTTCAAATTATAGTTATGATGTTTAATAATGGATTCTGCCGGGATGACACCATCGATGCAAGTATGTCCATCTTCAACTAAAGTGACATTAAATCCTAAAGCAATTGCAGCACGGCAAGTTGTATCAACGCAATATTCCGTTCTTGCCCCTACAACAACTAAGCGAGTGATTTCTCTTTTACGCAATTCATCTTTTAGAGAAGTATTATGAAATGCATCAGTAGCCTGTTTATGAATAATAATATCTTTTGAACGAGGAGAGATTCCTTGTTCAAATTGCCAATATTGAGACCCTTTTACTAAAAAACCACCAGGTAATTCTTCATGTTGAGTATAAATGATAGGAATGTCTTCTAGTTCAGCTTTTTTAATTAATTTTTTAATAACGAGCATCGTTTCTTCCTTTTTATAAGTTCCCCATAGCGGTCCGAACTGTAAATCCATAACAAGTAAAGCTACTTTTTCATCCTTCACGATACAGTTACACTCCTTTTTCACTCGTTTTATTCTCATTCAGTTCCAACATTTGTCCGTCTATCTTATCTCAGTTAATAATTATTCAATAACCATCCTAAGTCTTCCTTCTTGTCGAACTAAAACAAGATTACTTTAAGTACAGTCCTTTATAATGTCCTACCCCTCAACCGAGTGTTATTTATTCATAATCTGGTCCAATAACAAAAGAAAGGGCCCAATTCTCATTAGAGAATTGGGCCCTTTCTTGGAATAACTAGATTACTTCTGAAACAAAGGCCTAGAAGGTATCCCATGGGATAAGTTTTCTTCCTTTTCATTCATCCACCATACAACTTTTACCTCCGTCTTTCCAACAATAAGTACCAAGTGTTGTTTCAAACATTTCATTAATGTATATTTCATTTAAATTGAACCACCTTCTCGAAGAAAATGAATATTTTTCGAGTTCTATTGAAGGAACATATTCAAAAAAGTCATACCTCAATCGGACTTGACTTAAAAAGATTTAATTTACCTTTTTGGACCGTTAACGGAACAACTTGTTGTCACTTAACAGTTCCTTAATCTACCCTTCTTTTATCCATAAAAAACAGCATCCCTTCTCCCTATAAAGGGAGGAGGAATGCTGTCATTTTATTTTGCATACGGATTAAATTCATTCGTATATAAATCAGCTGCCTTAACTTGCCCTTCTTTTAACTCACCATTTTTCTCAAGCCACTTAATCCATGTGTCGTATTCAGCATCGTTGATAAGACCACCTTCTTCAGCAATACCTGTGCTCTTCCAGTATTTAAGACTTGCAATCATCTCATCTTCTCCACGCGCTGCTAAGATTTTTTCAAAACGTG
>DATMFE010000281.1:0-12461 GCA_035556295.1 Ureibacillus sp. | reverse complement strand
ATCACCAGAAACAAGATAGGCGACATCGTATAAATTACTAACCGGACATATATGGTTTGGAATGACTTCCACCTTTTCGCCAATCGATATTTCGTTTCTAAATTTTTCATTATAGATGATGGCATGCTCATCATACATGTGATTAATAAATACCCCACCAGAACGTTTAATATACCCCATTCCTGTAGTTGCACAGATCCCCTCACTACGTGTCTGCATCGTTAACCCCTTCGCTCCAACATCCATAATCACTCGTTCATGAGTTGGCTTACTAATGACAGTAGTTAAAATACTTGCAGCGCATCGAGAATAAGTACCAATTGCATTCCCTTGGGATACATCCATAAGGATATAAGTTCCTACACGAAGCTCTGTAATTCCTTCCATCACCTCAAAACCAAACATAAAGGGAGGAGTAGAGCCAATACTAATTGTTTCTAGTTTACAACCTAACTCTTCTGCTAATCTAGCAAAATGTAGGGTACGACCTTGAGCTAAGTTATAGCGAACACGGCAGTCTTCTACATCTTTTGCTTTATAAGTATGTCCATCATGAGAGAAGATTCCTTTTAAATTGACGTGCGAACAACTCATAATATACTTCACTAACTCGATATAATCTTTTTCTTCAATTACACCTGAACGGTTTTCGCCAACCTCAATTTCTATTAAAACTTGTGCAGGGTTGTTACTGTCGGTAAATACTCTTTCAATCATTTGAATTTGCTCAATGCTGTCCACGCCAAATGAAATATCAATGGTTTGAGCTAACTTTTTAATACGATTCAATTTTTGTTCACCAACGATCTCATTTGCAATAAAAATATCGGTTAATCCATTTTCAGCCATTACTTCTGCTTCGCCAACCTTTGCTACTGCAATTCCTTTCGCACCTGCCTGAACTTGTAATTTTGCAAGAGCGGGCATTTTATGTGTTTTCGTATGTGGACGAAGGTTTACGTTATGTTTATTTGCAAAGGATTGCATATGGTTAATGTTATCGAGCATAATCTCTCGATCAATTAGTAAGCTTGGTGTATCTAAATTTTTCACATGCATAGTTATCGCTCCTTAACTTAATAGATTTTTGTTAGACGTCAAATTTTAAGGGTAAGTATTTCAATGTGGATGAAGGACACCTTGTCCGGAAAATCGTATTGAGATGTCCTTCATCAGTGTTATGAAGTACAACTGGCCTAGAAAATCTCCAGGAGGTGTCCTTCATCAGTAATATGAAGGACACCTGAGCAAGAAAATCGCTGAGCGATGTCCTTCATCGGTGTTATGAAGGACATCTGGGCAAGAAAATCGCTGAAAGATGTCCTTCATCGATGGTATGAAGGACAACTGGGCAAGAAAATTGCTGAAAGATGTCCTTCATCGGTGTTATGAAGTACAACTGAGCAAGAAAATCGCTGAAAGATGTCCTTCATCAGTGTTATGAAGGACAACATGGCCGGAAAATCACCGCAAGATGTCCTTCATCGGCCTAGGAATTGCATGTGCACCAGAAAAATCGCCAAATGTTGGCTGTAATCCAAATTTAGACAGTCAGTATCAATGAACTTCAGCCTGCTATTGCAAGCCTTCATCCCCATAAATCAGATGACCATATAAAATTTGAGAATCTAGTTACTCTTAATCCCAGCCCCACATAAAGGGAATACTACTTTCTGTTCCTTTAACTCTGGGTATTTGTCTATAAATCTTAAATAGGCTGCATAGTTAACAGCAGAAGTGATTTCAACATAGATCCCTTTTAATGCTAAAGCTTTTCTTGCCTGAATAATTTCATCATCTGCAACAACGATAAGATCTCCATCAGTTGCGCGAACTGCTTTTAAAATTTCAGATCCTCTTGCAGGGGCAGCAATCGCAATCCCTTCTGCGAGTGTACCAGCATTCTCAACCGGTTCAACTACATCTTTACCTGCCTCAAATGCTTGATATATTGGTGCACAACCACTTGCTTGCACCGCTAGAATTTTTGGCATCTTGTCGATATACCCAGCTTCTTTTAGCTCTTGTATCGCAATATAAGCTCCAATGAGTAGAGTTCCATTACCTACAGGGAGGATTAAAGCCTCTGGTAATTGACCATTCATTTGTTCGTAAATTTCATATACATATGTTTTTGTACCTTCCCAAAAGAGAGGATTATAGATATGACTTGCATAAAACAGGTTCGTTTCTTCGACCATTGCAATCGCTGCGTTTGCAACATCTTCTCTTGTTCCAGATACCTTGTGAATAACCGCACCGTGTGCTTCAATTTGCTTAATTTTCTTATCGGATGTTGATTCGGCAACGAAAATATCAGTTTTGATTGCTGCTCTCGCACCGTATGCTGCAATAGAGGAACCTGCATTGCCGCTACTATCGGCTACAACTCTATCTACTCCTAATTTTTTCGCCATCGCAATTAGAACAGCTGCACCGCGGTCTTTGAAGGATAAAGTCGGCATATAGTATTCAGCCTTAGCGTATAGATTGTCAGAGACCTTCACGAGTGGGGTGTCTCCTTCACCCATAGATATGTCTTGCCAAACATCATTCTCGTCAAAAGGTAATACGTCGATATATTTCCAAAGAGAGTGATTTCTAGCAATTGATGTTTTAGAAAAGTCTATTGGTTTTTTATCAAATTCAAAGTTCAATAGACCACCACATTCACATTTCCATTTAAGACTGTCTAAAGGATAGTTCGTTTTACAATCAACACAGATATAGTTCATTGATAGATCACACCTCTTCATCTTTGTATGCTATTGCATCTAGCTCAATTTCAAAACCGAAATGTAATTCCTTCGTTGGGACAATGGAACGTGCTGGTTTATGCTCACCAAAATAATGTTTATAAACTTCATTAACCGTGTCCCAATGGGATATATCTGAAATATATAAAGTAACTTTCATAACATTCTCTTTTGAAGCATCTGCAGCTTCTAATACAGTGCTTAAATTCGCTAATACTTGCTTTGTTTGGGCAATAATATCACCATTGCATTTTTCGCCTGTCAGTGGGTCTACAGGTAGTTGACCTGAAATAAATATAAAGTTTCCTTTTTGAGTTGCAGGAGAATAATGACCTGCGTTTGGTTTTGCACCATCAATCGTAATAAGTTTCATCCCAATCCTCCTGGAGATATAATTTTCTCTACAATTTATATAAAAAATTATATATTTACTCTAAAAATATAGGACAGGAAGCATCCTATCCTTTTTGATTTCGATCCTTAATTTCATCAAGATAACTGTATACAGTCACTTTAGAAATGTTTAACTTTTCGGCGACGCGTTCAATTGTACCGCGAATAAGGAAAATTCCCTTTTGTTCCATAAAACGAATCATTTCAATCTTTTCTTCTCTTCTAAGAGTATCAATTGATTTGTTGCCGATGGTCGTATCAATAATTTCATTTGCAACTTCTGAAATATGATCCATCACATGGGTTTCTTCATTTGAAAGAATAGTATCAGATAAATCATTTGGCGTTTGGGGAACCAAACTACTAAGCCATTTAATATTTTCTGTAATTTTTGTAGTGTCGATATTGATACATAATGCACCTTTAACTTTTTTATCAGTGTCTCTAATTAAGACTGTTGATGATTTAATCAATCGGCCATCATTCGTTTTAAAATAGTAATTAGCTGAATAATCATTTGTGAAATTTTGGGAAAGTAAAACGTCTGTAATAAGATGGTTAAAACTTTGTCCGACTTGTCTGCCTGTTACGTGATTGTTCACGGTGTATACAACGGAATTTTGAGGGATTGTTAAATCATGTATGACAACCTCACAATCAGTACCAAAGGTTTTTGCAATTACCTCTGCGATTGGAATGTATTGTTGGACGATTGGATTCATTTCGAGTTTTCCTCTCTAAAAAGAATGATTCATAATAGATATAGTTGATTATATAAAAAATTATACGACAAACCAATAAGTTTTTATATGCTATATTAATCATAAGTACTACATCTTACAGCATAGTATTATTTAAAACAGGGATTTCTCAATCTCTTTGATACTTAAAACAACAATTGTAATTTAATTACTTATATAAAAATTTATATGCACTTATCATCAAAAGATTCATAGAACAGATCTCATTCTATGAAAGGAGTGGATAAATCAGCGAATAAAGAGTGATAGTCTGTGATTTATTGTAGGAAGTGCTTTTTGTGCCTTAATTTTTTGTAGGATTTTGAACTTATTATTTGTATTCGTCTGCAAAGTTTTGGTAAGGGAACCAATACAAATGGAGGTTAAATATGAAGAAAATAGGCTTGCTTACACAAATATTAATTGCATTTGTGATTGCAATTATTTTAGGTGCCTTGATTGGCCCTAATATTGAGGTTGTTAAACCTTTAGGTGATTTATTTTTAAGACTCATTAAATTTATTATCGTGCCACTAGTTCTTGCCTCTCTTGTAATCGGTGTAGCTGGGGCAGGAGATATTAAGCAAATTGGAAGAATGGGTGGTTTCACATTAGTTTACTACCTTGCAACTACAGCGATAGCGGTAATTATTGGTTTAGTGTTAGCAAATATATTTAGACCAGGTGATGGTCTAAATATGTCACTTTCAGGGGACAAGACAGATCCATCAGCAGCCCCAAGCATAGTTGATACACTATTAAATATCATCCCAACAAACCCTCTAGAATCACTCGTTACAGGAAATATGCTCCAAATAATCTTCTTCGCACTATTCATTGGTATAGCCATTTCAATTCTTGGTGATAAAGCAAAAACGCTCTATAACTTTTTTGATCAATTAGCGGAAGTCATGTACAAAATTACTGGTATGGTTATGAAAGTAGCGCCTATTGGGGTATTCGGATTAATTGCGCCGATTGTGGGCCAGTATGGAATTTCAGTTCTTCTTCCATTGATTAAGCTAATCTTAGTCGTTTATGTGGGATGTATCCTTCATGCTGTGCTTGTTTATTCGGGTTCAGTGAAGTTGTTTGCAAATCAAAGCCCACTTAAATTCTTCAAAGGCATTGCACCTGCAAGTTTAGTAGCATTTAGTACATCAAGTAGTTCAGGAACTTTACCAATTACGATGAAAAGTGCTGAAGAAAATCTAGGGGTTTCGAAAAAGGTAAGTAGCTTTGTTCTACCGTTGGGAGCTACTATAAATATGGATGGGACTGCATTATACCAAGGGGTATGTGTATTATTTATTGCTCAATTTATGGGGATTGAGCTATCAATTACACAACAATTACTCATTGTTCTAACAGCAACACTTGCTTCAATCGGTACAGCAGGTGTTCCAGGTGCAGGTTTAATTATGCTAACGATGGTTGTTACTTCGGTTGGACTTCCATTAGAGGCTATAGCATTAGTTGCAGGTATTGACCGTATTTTAGATATGATACGTACATCTGTAAATGTAACTGGAGATGCTTCAGCTGCAGTAGTAGTACAGGCGATAGAAGATAAACGTGATTTAAAAGCAGCAAATAAAGTGAGTGCTTAATAAAAGCTAAAGGTTGTTGGGAAATTGGGAAACCAATTTTTTAGCAGCCTTTTCTCCGCTAGTATTGAAAGTCGAAACTATGAAAAATTGCAAAAAAGACATAAAGAGTGAACGTCAATGTAATCGTCAATTAGAAATTAAGTAAGCTACCCAAACATAAAATTACTATTTGAATACGATAAATTAGTAATTTGTTTACGGGGGTTGTCAAATTGGTGAATAACTATAACAATTCAAAACAAAAACCTGAAATAACGGAAGTTGAAATTGCTGCACTTGGTGTCATTGGAGGGATCATCTCTACATTTGGTGGTGGCTTACAAACAATTGCATCAATTCTCGCCCTACAAGATATTGAGCAAGAAGAACTCCTAAACAAGAAAACGAATAACAATAAATCGAATGACAGTAAACAGAATGACATAAATCGAGAAGAAATTAAAAAAATGCAAAAGCAAATAGACACTTTATCAAAAGAGATTAAGCAAATTAAACGATTGTTAACTGAAAGAAAATAAGGATTTGTGCTCTTAAATTCAAAAAACAGATGAAGTTTAATCGGTTCTCTAACATTATTGGGTACAATAGTGAAAGAAAATGTTTTTTTGGAGGTAATTTATGAAGAGTGCAAGTCCTTATATTTTTGTGGATAACTGCTTAGAAGTAATAGAATTTTATCGGAACCTAGTAAATGGAGAAATTAGAGATGTGCAAACGAGGGAAGATGGTAAATGTCTTCATGCTGAATTAATAGTTGGATCAAGTGTCATCCACTTCTCTGATACGTTTGGACAAACTTCCCAAGGTGACAATGTTCGAATTTCCCTAGATTGTGATAGTGAAGAGGAGATTAGAAGGGTGTATCAATCGCTAATTGTAGATGGCAAAATTACATATGAACTACAAGATACACCTTGGGGAGCTTTACATGCAAACGTAGTAGATCAGTTTGGTATAGGATGGCTCCTAAACTATCAGCAGTAATAATTTAGCATAGAAAAACAAATTAAGCTCAGAGATAATCTCTGAGCTTAATCTAATTAACTGGTTATTCATTTTCAATTGCAGTATCTTGCTTTTTCTTACCTGAAGCAAACCATCCAATGACAGCAATGGAAACCATAACAACCCAGAATATTGTATTCCAAATTGGTCCTGCTACGAAAGAATGTGGAATGATATGAATTGCCTCATGAGCCAGTGTATGCATAACTAATTTTATCCCAACCCAGCCTACAATTAACATAGCAGCAGATTCTAGACTTGGACGTTCTGTTAATAATTTGATGAATAACTGAGAAGCGAAACGAATAATTATTAGACCAGCAAGTGCACCTAAAACAATTAGAACGAATTGAGCTGTATCTATTCCTCCGATGTGACCAAACGTTGTTGCAGGTAAAGCAATTACTAATGCAACAGCCGCCAAAATCGAATCTACTGCAAATGCGATATCTGCTAAAGCTATTTGTGCAACAGTAGCTTTGAAACTCTTCTGTTTCACTTCGGCTTCTCCATGATCCTTTTTAAGGAAGTGTTTAACGGCAATAAATATTAGGTATGCTGCGCCAATTGCTTGGACTTCCCATACACCAAATAAAAGGGAAACAACAAAGATTGCACCAATACGGAAAACAAAGGCAAGCGCTAATCCAATATCCAATGCTTTTTTCTGAAGGTCTTTTGGTAAACCTTTTGCCATAACTGCCAATACCAAGGCATTATCTGCTGATAATAAACCTTCTAGTACAATTAATACCAGTAAAACTCCACCATACTGTAGAAAAAGTGCTAAATCCATACTATACCTCCAAAAATAATTTATCATCAAAGAAAAAGTAAAGACCTTTGAATTATGAAATTACAAAAATTTCATAATTCAAAGGTCTTGTTAACAACTCTAGGTCGCCAATAAAACCGATGGGATTTTCCCATGTAATGACGGCTTTATTGTTAAAACTACTCCCCTTCGAACATATACATCTATATTAAAAATATACAAATCAGACGAAAAATACAATAGATAATTCCAATTTGTTGATAATATTTTTTCTATAGATGAGACCTTTTTAAAAAGAATGGCAAACCCGAAAGTAAATTATACTCAACAAATCGATTCAGCATTTGTTTTTACTTTCTGGGAAACTTATCTTTATAGAATACTTAATCTCATGATTGAACTTCTAGTGAGATTTTATTTTTACATAACACTGCTTGTATTACAAAGTAATCAACTTCACCATTTAATGCTTCCCATATTGGTTTAAGTTTGTCGCTCTGTATCTCAGTAGTGATATCAATAATTCTCGATTCTATAGTTTCGTCAAAAATTTCATGCCACTTGATTTCATATCCTTCTTCAGCACAACGAATAATGTGATTCTGAATTGTTATTTTAGATAATTTACGCTTCTTGGAGATTTCATCTATGCTGACACCATCATGAAACATTTCGAATGAAATAACATGACTCGGCTTGTCATCTGATGGTTGTTTAATTCCTTCTTCTATAGGTTTTGTAGAAAAGGGTATTTCTTCACCCTTTATATTATGATTAGAAACGAACTCAATTATTTCATCAATAAATGCTTGTCCATATTTTGCAAACTTACTTTGCCCAACACCTTTTATTTGAAGCATGGATGCCTCATCAATTGGAAAATAGCGACACATCTCTTTTAAAGTCGCATCGGAAAAGATAACAAAAGGTGGTACTTGTTCTTCTGTGGCAATATTTTTTCGCAATACCCGTAGAATTTCAAATAATTCTTGGCTTTCCTCGCGTTCTTTCGTCTCTTTAACAGTCGATTTACTCTTTTTCATCCAGACAGTCGTCTCTCCCTTTAAAACAGGAACGCACTTTTCTGTTAAACGAACAACAGGGTATTTTCCATCCGTTAATTGTAAAAAATCTTCTGTTAGTAAGTAATTAATGGTATCTACAATTTCTTTTTCTGTTTGAGAGCGTAGTAAACCATATGTAGATAACTGGTTAAACCCAAGTTCACGAATTCGTTTTTGGCTTGACCCCTTTAATACTTGCGCTATTAATGTAGTGCCAAAACGCTCACCCATACGCTTGCAGCAAGAAAAAATCATCTGTGCTTCACGGGTAATGTCCACTCGTTCACGTGTATCCTTACAATTGCTACATTTTTCGCATTTCATTTCACTTTCATCTGGATCAAAGTAGCGAATAATATATGATTGAAGGCACTCCTCTGTGTGACAATACATCACCATTTGGTTCAGTTTGTTATAATCCTGTTCTCGTATCTCTGGATCAAAGGTAGATTGTTCAATTAAGAATTTTTGCAACTGTATATCCTGCTGAGAAAATAATAAGAAACATTCGCTTTCCTCACCGTCACGTCCTGCGCGGCCAGCCTCTTGGTAATATGCTTCAAGGTTTTTTGGTAAATTATAATGAATGATAAATCGAACATTAGATTTATCGATACCCATTCCAAAGGCATTGGTCGCAATCATAATTGGCTTTTCATCATAAACAAATTGTTCTTGCGCATTTTTTCGTTCTAGCTCGGAAAGCCCAGCATGATATTTCGCGACAGAAAAGCCCTGTACACTTAGATAGTTATAGAGTCCATCTGCTTCTTTCCGACTGGATGTATAGATAATTCCCGAATCTTTTGGATGTTGATTGATATAGGTTAATATAAAGTCTCGTTTATTTGCCCCTTTAATGATATTGAAGCTTAAATTTTCCCGGGCGAAGCCATTTTTAAAAGAATCACTTGGATCAATCTGCAATAACTGTCGAATATCGTTCGCCACATTTGCCGTTGCTGTAGCAGTTAAAGCGACAATGATAGGATTCTGATTTAATTTCTTCAAAGAGGCTACTATGGAACGGTAACTCGGTCTAAAATCGTGACCCCATTGAGAGATACAGTGTGCTTCATCAAAGGCAATCAATGGAATAGGAATAGAATTCAACAAGTCTATAAAATAGTCCGAAACAAATCGTTCTGGTGCCACATATACAAGTTTATAAGCTCCCTGACGAATATTAAAAATACGCTCTTGTAATTCCTTTTGTGTTAGTGAACTATTAATAAAAGTAGCTGGAATATCTGAAGCAGTAAGAGCATCAACTTGGTCTTTCATAAGTGAAATGAGAGGAGAAATGACGATTGTCGTTCCATTGAAAAGAAGAGCTGGGATTTGAAAACAGATTGATTTACCTCCACCTGTAGGGAGAATTCCAAGGGTGTTTTTTTTATGTAAAATATTTTCAATTATTTCTGTTTGACCACTTCTAAAATCAGGGTAACCAAAATACTGATTTAACAAATTTCTTGCTTCGTTTAACAACTAAAACCACCTCAATAGCAGTATAGCATGTTTAATCTACTTGAGTCTTCTGTCTGAAAATGACAAAAATAAATGACGCTATATAAAAACAGCGTCATCATTTCATTCGGAATTATTGGCTTCGTTCTAAAGAATAATTTAAAAAACGAACAATTTTTTTATTATCTTTTAACTCGATACAATGAAGTCCTAAATCTGAAGTAGGGAATATCATCCCGTCCGTAATTGAATGATTTAATAATACATTTAACAAGTGGGAAATCGTTCCAGCATGGCTAATGAGTAACACCTGGTTACATTCTTTATAGTTCTCTAGTATTTCGTAAATGGCTTCTTCTACACGATGTCGAAATGCAAGTTCGGATTCTCCTTCTTTAATTGCTTCAGTGAGTGGGCGTCCATTTGGAGGCATTGGATATTTTTTCAATGCTTCTTCTCGTTTTAAACCTGCAAGTACACCATTATTCCATTCAACGAGTCGTTGATCATAAACGACTTCCGTACTTAAAGTTTTAACAATATGCTCTGCTGTTTGTTTTGTTCTTGTCATTGTACTTGAAATGACAATATCCGGATTAAAATTACTTGCAATGAATTGTGCCATTCTTTCTGCTTGCTGATGGCCAGTCTCTGTCATTTGAAAATCAGCTCGACCTTCATGAACTTGTAAAAGATCTGCTTCAGTCTGTCCATGTCTTAAAATTAATAAAATCATACAAAGCTCCTCATATCCCCAAAATTTATTTTTATCTATGTTGGTCTATTAAAATTTGATTTCCGTCTGGATCTTCTAAAGTAATAAATTCTGGACCTTCTGTGGAAGGGTCCGCTTCTTTTGTTAATGAAATTCCTTTTTCTAATAATTGTTTTTGAATTTCACGAACATCTGTAAATGGATCGATGTTTTGGGCATTTTCATCCCAACCTGGATTAAACGTTAAAATATTCTTTTCAAACATGCCTTGAAAAAGTCCAATAATAGATTGACCGTTCTTTAAGATTAACCAATTATTTGTAATGTCACCGCCAAGTGTTTCAAATCCAAGATTCTCATAGAAAGCTTTTGATGCGTGAATATCCTTTACAGTTAAACTTACTGAAAATGCTCCTAGTTTCATAACATAGATCCTCCCATTTTTTATTTAAAATCTTTCATAGTATATCTATATTTAGTATAAATTAACAGTTTTTGTTATACAACATGAACAAGTAGAAGAACTCTATCTAAATAAGGTATGTAAATATAATAATGATTCTAATATTCGATTAGATTACAATAGATGTTGTAAAAATTGTAAATAGGGTGTAAATATATTTCAGTCTATTAGATTTAAAAACTATTAGGGAACCAATTAGTAATTTCGATTCAAGAAGGGGTAGAGGGGATGTTTATATGAAAAAGAGAAATAAAATATTGATCATTGTAGCCTCAATTCTAGTTGTACTATTATTGATAGCGTACATTGGAGTAGGAAATTACTTCTATGAATATGCATTAGATGCTAACGATGATAAAGAGTTTATGGATGATAATCCTCATTTAGAGGAGAGTATTGCAGTAAATGCAGATGTTGCGCAAACTGCTGAGCTTGCAGATGCTGAATTTAAGGAACAACACCCATCAGTAGACATGTCAATCATTTCTGATGATAAGTTGAAATTAAAGCTTAGTGCAGATCTGTATGAAAATGACGTTAATAGTTCAAAGTGGGCAATTGTTGTTCATGGATATACAAGTAAAGCTGCGAATATGACTCGTTATGTCCGAAATTTCTATGAGCAAGGCTATAACGTACTAGCACCTGATCTACGAGGACATGGGGATAGTGAAGGTGACTATATTGGTATGGGCTGGCACGACCGACTAGATTTATTACAATGGATCGGTCAAGTAATCGAAAAAGATCCAGATGCTGAGATTGTTTTATTTGGTGTATCGATGGGAGCAGCCACTGTAATGATGGCTTCAGGTGAAGAGCTACCATCAAATGTGAAGGTAATTGTAGAAGATTGCGGTTATTCTTCTGTAAGTAAAGTCTTTACGTATCAGTTAGACGATTTGTTTGGGCTACCTGAATTCCCAATCATAAATGCTGCTAGTACCGTTGCAAATTTCCGTGCTGGATATGACTTGTACGAGGCATCAGCTGTTAAACAAGTTGCAAAAAGTAAAACGCCAATGCTCTTTATTCACGGAGATGCAGATACATTTGTTCCTTTCGAGATGTTAGATGAGGTGTATGAGGCAGCAAACGTAGAGAAAGAAAAGTTAGTTATTGCGGATGCTGGTCATGCAGACTCTGAGAAAGTAAACCCAGAATTATATTGGATTACAGTTTGGGGCTTTGTTGGAAACTATATTAAATAGGAAGCTTTTAGTACCTATCCATGATCGAGTGGATAGGTGCTTTTTTATTTGCTTGTTTTTAGTGCAAACTCGCTCAATATTAGAAAAAATTGTGTAGTTATTAGAAAATTTACGGGGTTTATTAGAAAAAACGAAGGACTTATTAGAAAACCATCCAATTCTAAGGCCCAACAAGCTCAATATTAGAAAAAATTCCGTAATTATTAGAAAAAGCCCCGTAGTTATTAGAAAAAACGAAGGACTTATTAGAAAACCTTCC
>DATMFE010000280.1:0-31752 GCA_035556295.1 Ureibacillus sp. | reverse complement strand
ATTAGATGCAAATTTAACTAATATCTCAGCGATTAATAATTCATCTTTTGCTTTATTAGCATGGTGTAGAGCAAACATAGGCTTATGATCATGAATAAAATAATGTGCAGCTTTCACATGAAGCGACATAAATTCAACTTCATCTTTTTCTTTTAGCTTCATTTCTAAAAATTGCTGGAACAAAGCATGGAAACGAAATTCTTTTTGACCATGTAAAGGTTGGATGAAACCTTGGATCTTCACAAGTTCTGATAATTGATTAGCCATATCCTTACCATAAAATTGCTCTATAAGCTCTGCAGATAAAGTAGAAAATATACTAAATTTTAATAGTGCATCTTGATGTTGATCTTTCATATTTTCAAAGATTTCTTCGGATATATATTTAAAGAATTCATTTAATGAGAGATTGGTAATTTCATCTATTGATGCGATGGATGATTTTGAATCTGAATCTTTAAACTGTAACGCTAGAAGAATAACTGCGATTGCCCAGCCTTCTGTTAAATTTGATATTTTTTGAACTTGCTCCGTTGTTAAAAAACAATCAAAATAATCCTCAAATAATACTTGGATCTCTTCCTCAGAAAAGACAAAATCATCTTCTGTACATTCTATCAGTTGCCCATTCATTTTCAGCTGGAAAAGGCAATTCCAATTGAGTTTCTGTCGGGTAGCCACAATAATGTGTATATGAGACGGCAAGTTCTCAATCATTTTGTTCATGACATAATTGATTTGGAATACATGGTTTACAAGGTGATAATCATCAATGACAATATATAATGGACGTTCTATTTGATAAAATTCATTAATGAACATTTTATATAACTTATTTAATTCTTCTAATTTGGGAAACATTGATAAATTGTCCCACGCAACAAAAGATGCTCCGAAATTCTGACAGACTCGTTTGATACTATAGAATAAGTGTCTCATGAAAGGTAATATATCATCATCTTCTTCAGCTACCTGATACCATGAAAATAGTAAATTTGGATCCGAAGTTAGCTGTGTCAGAGCAGAAGTTTTCCCGTAACCCGCACCACTTAGTAGGACAGTTAACTTAGCATTAGAAATTTTGGATAACTTCTTAGCTAGGCCAGCTCTCTGCATAAAATGATTTGACATATCTGGTGGAATAATTTTGGATAATAAAACATTTTGCACCTTCACGAACCTCCTTCTTCAATAATTATGTATATCATACAATATATGTAAATCCACTAATTCCTTGTCTCTATTATTATATATTTTAAAATATTTGCAATGATGAAAAAACAGCTATGTAAAAATTAAATCAAATTTTTACATAGCTGTCATTTATTTTATTAACACTGGTAGGATATCAACGAATTGATCTTTTACTTTTAATTCTTCTTCATTTAATAATAAATGGATTTCTCCATAGTCATTTGAAGTTCGTATTAGACGACCAACACCTTGCTGTAGTCGTAATAACATAAATGGTAAATCCACTTCTTCAAATGGGTTCTTGGAGAAAGCACGCTTAGCATCAAATAATGGATCTTGAGGTGGGAAAGGTAAATCATAAATGATTACTCTTGTTAAGCTTTCTTCTGGTAAATCAAGACCTTCCCACAAATGATAGGAACATAATGTATTAATAGATCCACTTTGGAATTCTCGAATAGTAGAAGATAATTCTTGGTCACCCTCAAAGTAAACAGACAGTCTTTCCATGATAGATAAGCTTTCTTTAAACTTTAACATCGAATGTTTTGATTTAAATAAAACTAATGTTTTCTGTTTATCTTTCAATAATTCCTTCACTACTTTTACTTTCTCATGCTGTTCTTCATGTAAATAAATCTTCATTACTTCATCGTAGTCAAATGGAGAAGGAACGCTAAATGACATATAATCATTAATTCCTAGACTGGATGCGATAAATGAAAAATCCTTTTTCACAGAAAGAGTGGCTGACGAGAAAATAATAGGCAATTTCTTAGAGAATAGTTTTTCTTCCAGAACTTCTGTTATTAAACGTGGCATGATTACTAGTGTTTCTTCACCATCTGTATTCTCTAACCAATCAATCGCATCTGATTTTGCAGTAAATATTTTCATCGCAGATTGATATAATTCCAAAAATTCTTCCGCCATATTTAACTCATATTCTGGAATCATATAAAGTTCTGATTCGAATACAAATTCCTCTAAAAGCTTTTCAACATCATCAATTAATCTTTGTCCGTAATTTAATAACGTTGCTGATTTGTGAATTTTTTTTCGATTTTCTTCTGATGGCACAATTTCTTCACGAAGTTGATCGAAAAATAGTTCATGATCTTCTTGTAACTTTTCCATCGCATAAAGGGTAGTTTCACGAACACCGTCTACCATTAAACGGTCTAATAGGTTAACAATTGTATAGTTTTGTACTTTGTATGTCATCGCTTTTTGTGCTGCGTATTCTAACAAGTGCCCTTCATCTAAAACAATCATAGACACTTCAGGTAATAATGGTAAATGCCCTTCTCTTTCGCGTGACTCTTTTGTCGCTAAATGCTCCATTAGAAAGTCTTGCGAACAAATAATTAAATCGCTTGAACTTCGATAATGGGCTCTATGCAACGTTTGCCCACAACGGTTTCGCATCTCACATACACCACATTGCATAATGGAGTTGTAGTTCACTTTTTGCCATGCTTCATCACTTATTAGTGGATAATCACTTCGAGCACCATATGGCTGAGTAGACATCATTGAACCTTTTGCATATACACCTTCAGGAATAGAGATGGCAATATCATCAATCCATTCATCTGTTTCTACTTTTTCAGCTTCCTCAAAACGTTTTAAACATAAATATTGATCTCTTGATTTTGCAAGGCGCACATCAATATTTAAATTTAAAAGCTTTTCAATCTTTTCAATATCTCCACCCGCTTTAACGAGCTGATCAATTAAAGTCTCGTCCGCACAAGCAATTAAAGCAGGTTTTCCTGTGTAACGAGCATAGGAAATTGCCGGTAAAAGGTATGCAATTGTTTTCCCAGTTCCTACTCCAGCTTCTGCAAATAATACACTTTTTTCTTTTAATGCTTTTTCAATCTGGTAAGCCATGAATATTTGCTCATCTCGGCATTCAAGACCTTTTTCTGGTAATTCATCATAAAGGACGTCACCCATCCAATCACTTAGTGATTCAAAAAAGGATTTATCCTTTGATAATTCAAATGGTAAAGATTGTCTCATAATTAATTATCTCCTTCTTCATGTCTAGAGTAGACATTGAAAAGGAAGGAGTAGCGATTCTCCTTCCGTGTTAAATTACTCATTATAACATTTTATTCATCTCGTTTTGACTTTTGTCCCCAAAACTGATATAAATCTGTACGAATAAAACCATTAAATAGCTTTCGTTTCTTTGTAGCCTTTCTACCATAAAGCTCTTCAAAGTTTTCCATTGATGATAACATATATACAGACCAAGTAGGATAGTTTTTCATAACTAAACCTAAATCGCTGATTACTTTTTCAATAACCTCTACTTCCCCAATACGCTCACCATAAGGAGGATTAGAAACAATTACTCCATCTGTTAACCTTGTCGTAAAGTCAGTTGCTTGCATTTGTTTAAATTGAATAAGATCTCCAAACCCAGCTTCCGTGGCATTGCCTTGAGCAATTTGAATCATGCGATGATCAATATCTGATCCAAAAATTTCTAGTTCTTGGTCATAGTTTGCAAGTGAATCTGCTTCATCACGGGCATCGTCCCAAACTTTCGATTTCATCCAATGCCACTCTTCAGAAATAAACTCACGATTATATCCTGGTGCAATGTTTTGTCCGATCATTGCAGCTTCTAAAGGAATTGTTCCAGAACCACAGAATAAATCGACAAATGGACGATTAGGACTCCATTTTGATAGTTTTATTAATGCAGCTGCAAGGGTTTCTTTCAAAGGTGCTTCCCCTTGTAATTCGCGATACCCTCTCTTATGTAGTCCAGCACCTGAGGTATCAATTGTAATTGTTGCCAAATCTTTCAAAATTGAGACTTCAATTTTGAAAGTTGCACCAGATTCATCTAAGAATCCTAATCTTTTATAATGGAACTTCATGCGTTCAACAATCGCTTTTTTTACAATCGCTTGGCAATCAGGTACACTATATAGCTTCGATTTCACTGATTTCCCTGAAACTGGAAATGAAGCATCTACAGGTAGGTAACGCTCCCATTCAATTTTCTTTGTACTTTCAAATAATTGATCGAAGGTAGTTGCAGGAAATTGTGCGACTACAATTTTTACACGATCTGCTACACGTAACCAAAGATTACAACGTGCGATTGCGGTTTCATCACCTTCAAAGTAAACTTTCCCATTTTCTACCTTTGTTTCATAACCTAGACTTTGTACTTCGTCTGCAACTATAGACTCTAATCCCATTGCACTCGTTGCTACTAATTGATATTTAGCCATTATACGTTCCTTTCTTGATGTTCAACTTCCCATATTTGTAAAAATTCAATTAAATCATTCATTGGTAAAGGTTTGGAGTAGTAATATCCTTGTATATAATCACAACCCATTTCCCGTAATAAATTTAACTGTTGAACATTTTCTACACCTTCTGCTATAACTTCCATTTTTAATCGATGCGCCATTTGTATAATGGCATCAACAATCGCCTGATTTTCATCCAAGCTTAATATGTGCTGAATAAAACTGCGATCAATTTTTAAATAGTCTAATGGAAATCTCACTAAATAACTTAATGAAGAATATCCTGTACCAAAATCATCAATAGATAATTTAAACCCTAGCTGTTTCAACTGTACCAGCTTACGTATTGTATCAGCATCATTATTCATCACAGTACGTTCTGTCATTTCGATTTCAAAATTGTTAGCAGATGTATTATTTTTCTCTAAAATTGCTTTTATTGAATTTAAAAAAGAGTATTGTTGGAAATGAATGCTTGAAATATTAATTGAAATAGTTAAATCTAAAAAACCAGCACTGCGCAATTTTCTTAGTTCTTCACAAGCTTTGTGAATGATAATTTCACTTATTGGAATAATCAATCCCGTTTCTTCAGCCAATGGAATAAATTCAGCAGGTGATACAAAGCCAAGTTTATCATTATTCCATCGTACTAGTGCTTCTAGTCCAATTATTTGATTCGTGTTAATACTCACCTTTGGTTGGAAATATAAGTCAAAACTTTTATTTTCAATTGCCTTTCTTAGCTCACTATCCATATTTAGTACTCTTTTTGAATCAGTATCTAATTCTTCAAAGTAAAATGAAAACCCATTACGTCCACTTTGTTTTGAATGGTACATTGCCTTATCTGCTCGATTTACTAACTCATCTGTAGTATTTCCATCATGAGGATAAATACTTATACCAATACTAGTAGAAATATAAATTTCTTGTTCATTGATATATACAGGCTCTTCGATGATTCTAGTTATCTTTTCTGCAAATTTTGCAGCTTCTCTAGGATGGTTAATATTTGTGAGTGTAATTACAAATTCATCTCCACCGTATCTTGCAATAATATCTTTATTCTTTAACTGTTTCTTAATACGTTTTGCTACTTCTACTAGTAACTTATCTCCAAACGAATGGCCTAATGTATCATTCACCTGCTTAAAACGATCTAAATCTAAGAAAAATATTGCATGAAAGACTTTATGGTTTATTTTTTTTGATGACTCTAATAAACTGTTCATTCTCTCAAGAAAGGCAAAACGATTATTTACTTCGGTTAAAGAATCGGTTAAAGCACGTTTTTCTAGTTCATTCTCAACAGTTTTCAAATCAGATAAATCGGTAAAAATACCACAATAATTTATAATATTTCCATCATGATCTTTCACTTCGGCAATTGTTAAATTTTCGGGGTAAATATCACCTGTTTTTCTCCGATTCCAAATTTCACCTTGCCAGCTTCCATACTTTTTTAAGCTTTCCCACATCTCTATGTAAAAACTAGGGTCATGTATACCTGACTGAAGAATCTTTGGTGATTTCCCAATCACTTCTTCAGCACTGAAACCAGTTACAAACGTGAATGCTGGATTAACCGCAAGGATTGTAAGGTTTTTATCCGTGATCATGATCCCTTCATCAACATTTTCTAATATAATTTCAGCGCACTCATATGGGTATCTATAGTTAGTATGATTACTATTATCAATTGGTAAGTCTTTACTAATATCCATTATTTTTACTCCCATCTCTAAAAGAAAAGCTCTCCACTTTGATGGAGAGCTTTCAAGAATTGGGCGTTATTGCCCTTTCTAAATCAAACCATGTCATCATATATAGCATTAACATATACGAACGACAAGTTGAGTAAATGATGAATTAGCGCATTTTATAGTTAATAAAAAATAAATCAAGTAAAATTCAATAAGCCATGTTTTGTTCCCGAGTACTCAAACAGCCTAAGCCTCGTACGAATCGGGTAGTAATCATCTATCTACGCGTGTTACACGCGTCCCTCCATCTGTTCATTTCCTTCAGGAGAGTGCCCCTACCATAATTTGGGTTTCTCACTCGTGGGGTTTACCTCGTTCCACCTTCACCGTTTCCGATGAAGCTCCGTCACTGTGGCACTTTCAGGAAGTGTCAACCATATCTTAAAGACTTAGGTTTTCCTTCCGCCGTCAAGCTTATAGCTTGCCTTACCTTATTTTTTCAGTAAGCACGAACACTACGGTCATCTCAGAGCCGTGTGAGCATGGACTTTCCTCTACAACTTCAAGAGTTGCAGCGATTACTCGAATTTCACGTTGATAGATTTATTATACTAAAAAACTTATCAAATATCAATATTAGCTAACTAATTTAATTACTCGTATAATTTGCTACCAAATACATGTTTTTCTAAATTTGAAAGTCTCTTTAAAATATCAAAATTAGTATTTCCTACTGATTGGTTAGGTTGAGGCTTTCTTACAGCACTTTGTAATTCTTCTTTTAAACGTGTATTTTCAGCGCGAAGTTCGGTCAGAATTTTTTCAAAAGCGTCATAATCTTCCATAATTTGATCTAAAAATTGATCAACCTGGTCAACACTATAACCTTTCATTACTTTCTTAAATTCTTTCTCTAATATTATTTTTGAATTTAATTTTATATCCATTCACATCGCCCTTCCATACATACATACGTAATTTCATTATATCATATGAACCTGTTGAAAAGTGAAGGAAAACTCACCGTAATCAAAATTTAACAAAATTCCTTTATTAATCATTTAGTATTTTCATTGGGAATGATGTCAAATTATTGTAGAAAATTAACTAACCTTTTGTCAAATTCTGCGCTTACCCGGGAAATGATATTGAACATTCTTAGGAAATATTTTTATTTTCTATCCGGTGTATTCTTTTTTCAAATTGTTCAATGATCTTCATTTTTTGGGTGGATTCATAACAATTCGCTTTTTCTACTAATTTCAAGGCTTCCAATGAAAACTGGATTGCCTTGTCAAAACGTTTAAATTGATGTTCATTTAACATTGCTAATTGCTCATATGCTTTAACTTGTTTTTTGACATCAAGGTTGTTTACTGCTCTTTCGAAGCAAGAAGCTGATTCTTCGTATTGACCTTTTCTTTTCAGCTCAATCGCTAAATAAAAATTTGCTAAACCTGATTCGTTTTCATCGAACTGATTTGTTACTTTACGTAAAAAACGTTCACTTTCATTCTTTTGCTTTAAGTCCCCAAACCATTTCCCAACATTGGTATAGGTTGTGGCCGATTCTTCTAATTTTGTCTCTACTAACAAATTGGTAGAATGAATATAAAGAGTAATTAAAGATAATAGGTCCCATTCGTTATGATATAAAACTTTCATTAACGAATCTGCTTGACCACTTTTTAATGCATCTGCATAAATGATTGGTGCTAAAAAACCAGGGATATCACCATTGCGTTTAAAACCCAATTTTTCTTCTTCAACAGTAGATAATTTCATTTTTTCTAAGTTGTTTTTCCATATACGTTTTGAACTATGGAGTAAGTCAATTTGTTTGTGATGACTTAACTTTGGTATAGTGTCACGATGTAAAGTCCATCTCGATTCGAGTTGGGGCCAATCGAAACTTTTTCCATTATAAGTTACGATTGTTTTTGGCTTTTGCCAGAACTTAGATTCAAATAGAAGTGCAGCTTCGTTTGAAGGATCAGCTAAAACATATTGCGTTAATTTGAACTCATCATCATTTGCTTCTAGTAGACCTAATAGAAAAATGTGCGTTCCAACACCTCTTAAACCGGTCGTTTCTGTATCAAAAAACAGGATGTCGTCATCAAAACTTAACGAAAAAGGATGTCCAACTTCAGAAGTCTCCCATTTTTCAATTGCATCGTAAAGCTCCCCGAGTTCATACAACCCATGTTTATAATTAAGTGGATAGTTCACGACTCGTTTTAAAACAACTCCATAGTCATTTTCAATTACACTCAATCCACTTTTCACCCAGTTATCGATATAGTGAGGTTTGGCTGGCTTCAGAAAAACGGGTTTTTCCACTACGTTTTCTTTTTTACTACCGAGCATCTTTTTTAATTGTAGAATTTTATTTTCATAAGACATAAAATCACTTCATCTCGTTTAGCAGTATGGATAATATTTTGACTACTTTGTCTTTGTTATTCACTAAACTGTCTTGTGCACCAATACAAGAAGGACATCCACTTTCGCATGGACAAGCATCTACATGGTGTATTGATTCTTCTAAAATACGGTCTAGTATTTCATAAACTTTTTCACTTAAACCAATTCCACCTGGATAGCTATCATAAATAAATAATGTTGGTTTCTCATTGTGAGTTGACTTCACCTGTGGAACGACAGATAAATCCTTTCGATCACATTGTATATACAATGGAATAAATGACCCAATCGAATAAGCAGCTCCAGTTAATGCATCGGTAAGCATTTCTTCAGACCAGTTTTCAGGCATATCAAAAGAAAGCCATGTAGAATTTGTATGCATTTCAAGTGGGGGAATATGAATTTTTCCTGAACCAATATTTTCATGTGTATTAAATCGTATTTTCTTAAATATTGTTGGAATTGCTAGTAAGCTCACATCACCATAACTTATCTGTGCTGAAGAATATGCTTTATTCTTATCTTCATTTAAAACTTTTAATTCAACGGCTAAATTAGCATCTGTAAAATAATCGACATCTACTTCTCTTACAAACGCTTTTTTTTCTTCCCAGTCGAGCTTCTCAACCTGGTATTGAATTCCTTGGTGTAAATAAATGGCTTCATCATGCAAAAGTGTCATTGCACTATACGTATCCATTTCCCCTATTACTTTTGATGAACCAGGAACAGACCAGTCAATGATTACAACGTTTTCTTGAGCTGCAGAACGTAAACTAATTTCGTGGGCTGGGAATCGATCGCTCATCCAATGCCAATTCGAGCTCGTTTTAACAAGAACACCTTCTTCTTCTAAAAATGCAAGAAGTTCTTGAACCTCGAATTCTCCGTAAGTATCTGTCATAGAAAAAGGCAATTCAAAAGAAGCACATTTTAAATGTTCCATTAATATTAAAATATTTTCAGGATTAATTAATGCCTCTTCTGGTGTACTTCCCAACAAGTACTTAGGGTGGTTTACTACATATTGATCAAGTGCCGTTGCGCCAGCTACATAGATGATCAAGGCAGAATCTTGTCTTCTTCCAGCACGACCAGCTTGCTGCCATGCACTTGCTATATTTCCAGGGTAACCAGTCATAATACACGCTTGTAGTTGTCCTATATCAACACCAAGCTCTAATGCATTTGTACTCACTACGATTTGGATGGATCCATCTCTAAGTCCTTTTTCGATTGCACGTCGCTCATTCGGCAAATAGCCACCTCGATATCCGCGAATCGATTCATCTTGAATTTTCTTTTTTGTTAACTCTTTTAAATAGGTTACAAGCATTTCCACACGTACACGAGACTTAGCAAACACAATCGTTTGGATACCAGCCTCATATAGTTTAGTAGCTAAATCACGTACCTCAAGCACACTGCTTCTTCTCACACCAAATGTTGGATGAACAATCGGGGGATTATAGAAGAGAAATGTTTTCTTACCAATAGGTGCACCGGAATCTGCTATCAATTGGTGCGTTGTATTGGTTAATTTCTCTGCTAATTCTTTTGGATTTTTTATTGTAGCCGAAGTACAAATAAATATTGGATCACTACCATAAAACTTACAAATTCTTTTTAATCTTCTTATCACATGGGCAACATGACTACCAAAAACACCTTTATATGTATGTAACTCATCTATGACAATATATTTTAGATTTTCAAAGAGTGAAACCCATTTCGTATGATGTGGTAAGATTCCTGAGTGAAGCATATCTGGGTTAGTCATTACAATATGACCGGCTTTTCGTATCTTTTGACGAATTGCTGGAGCAGTATCTCCATCATATGTATAACTTAATATCTCTTCATCCATAGATTCTATTAAGTTATTTAAATCTGTCTTTTGATCTTGAGCTAACGCCTTTGTAGGAAATAAGTATATCGCCCGACTTGAAGGATCGTTTAAAATTTGATGCAGAACTGGCAAATGATAACATAATGATTTTCCTGAAGCTGTTGGCGTAACAGCTGTAAAAGATTGACCACTAATTCCATAGTCAAAAGCCATTCTCTGATGTGTATAAAGTTGCTCGATTCCTCTTTCCATCAAAGCTTTTTTGATTGAAGAATGCAATTGTTCTGGAAAAGGAGCATATTGTGCAGGTTGCGCATTTATCGTTTCCATATGAAGAATGTTCTGTTTGAAATTAGAATCTTTCTTCCAAATTTCAATTAACTCATCAACTGATTTTTTTCTATTTAACTGCATCATTATCACCTTCCTCTAACACTCGTAAAAAATTAGATAATGTATAATGAACAGATTGAATGGATTGGATAATTCGTTTTTTGCTTGTTTCCTTATAAAAGGATTGCACAACAAATTGATTCATAGCCTCTACAGCATTAGCAATTTGAATTTCGTGTATATATTTAGGTTGGTTTTGACGAATCCAACTATTTGCAGCTTGTTGCCAATCATTTAACATTGCTTGAATCTGATCTGCATGAGGTTTTACTTCCTCAAAAAATAAAGGTGTTGCGTCTAACTCACGCATTTTGAAAAAGCGATTAGTAGACGCATCACACTCTTCGATTAATTGTTTTGTTTGTTTAATTAAGTTCATTTCTGATACCCTCAAAATTTCAACGTATTTAACATTTTAAGTTTACCAAAAACTATCGAAAATCACTACTAAAAGGGGAACAAGTATTCTTTACATGATATTGCTTTTCTGCTAAGCTTACTTTTTGATGAGTGTTTACTAGTTTTGTCATAAACGCATCATTCATAGTGTTTCGTTCTTTTTGAATTTTTGCGCTCAACATTTGATCGATGCATTCAATTTGTGATAGAAGAATTTGAATTTTATTCAAACTAATCAACTCCTTTGTCAGTATTATTCCGTTCCAAAAAGCAAACTCCTTTCGTGTTGTCAAAACTAGACAAAGGATGCTAAAAGAAGAACAAATTCGATATTCTTTTATGTTAATATTATTCTAAAAAATGGTTATTATTTTGAAGAAGGATGATTTCATGACAATTCGTTATCCGAATGGCAAAACATATAAGCCGTCTAACGATATTCCTAAAACACTTAAATCAAATAAGAAGGTAAAAAACTTATCATTTAGTAATCGTGGGAAAACACTAGAAGATGAAATCAATGATACAAATATTTTTTACTTAAATCATCAACTTGCAGTCATTCATAAGAAACCTGTTCCAATTCAAATCGTCAAAGTAGAGTACCCAAAACGAAGTGCTGCCGTAATTCGAGAAGCTTATTTCAGAACGGCTTCTACTACTGATTATAATGGCGTGTGGAAAGGTTACTATATAGATTTTGAAGCAAAAGAAACTGAGAGCAAAACATCATTTCCGTTAAAAAATGTGCACGAACACCAAATTACACATATGGAAAGTGTAATGAAACAGATGGGAATTGCCTTTACGATTGTGCGATTTTCAAAATTAGATCGATATTTTGTTCTACCGTTTAACCTATTATTAGATGCTTGGAACAACATGAAAAATGGAGGAGCAAAATCAATACCTCTAAAATTTTTCGAAGCAAGTTCATATGAAATTGTTCCGGGATTTAATCCACGCATTGATTATTTATCTGCAATTGAAAAAATGATTACAAATAGTAAATAGTAATTGTTTGTAAAGTGAGGAGATTACTTTGGCTGAAAAAAGAACACGTGAAGATATAAAACGTGAACGTGCATTACAAAAGAAACAACAAAAAAAACCTACTAAAGTATGGTTGAAACGAATTCTATTAACAATCGTAGCACTTGGTTTAGCGGGATTAATATTTGGTGGAGGTCTATTTGTTTTCTACGCAAGTTCAGCTCCAAAATTAGATGAGGATTTACTAAAAGATCCAATTTCTGCTGAATTTTATGACATAAATGGTGAACAATTTGCAACATTAGGTACTCAAAATCGAAAGTATGTTGAATATAAGGATATTCCAAAAGAAATGGTTGATGCAATATTAGCAACCGAAGATAGTCGCTTCTTTGAACACTTCGGGATTGATATATGGCGTACAGGAGGAGCAGTCCTAGCAAATGTTCGGGATGGTTTTGGTGCACAGGGTGGTAGTACAATCACTCAACAAGTTGTTAAAAACTCATTTTTAAGTAACGACAAGGCATTAAAGCGTAAAGCGCAAGAAGCATGGTTAGCAATTCAATTAGAACAACAATATTCAAAAGAAGAAATCTTTGAAATGTATTTCAACAAAATATTGATGTCTGGTAGAACTTACGGCTTTGGTACTGCCGCAGAATATTTCTTTGGTAAAGAACTAAATGAATTAGAACTAGATGAAATGGCGATGCTTGCAGGGATGCCTCAAAGTCCTAATGCATACAATCCATTTAAAAATCCAGAACGTGCACAAAAACGTCGTGATTTAGTGTTAGATTTAATGGTACAACACGATAAAATAACAGAACAGCAAGCTTCTGAAGCAAAAAAAGTTGATGTTGCTTCTCGTTTATTACCTGAAGAACAACGTCAATCAGTTGAGGGATCAAAATATGATGCATTCCTTGATATCGTATTAAACGAGATTGAGGCAAATGGCGATGGCGATTTATTAAGTGAAGGTATAAAAGTCTATACAACACTTGATCCAAATGCACAAACTGTTGTTGAAAATGTTATGAACAACGCTGCAAACTTCCCTACTGAAACCATTCAATCAGGGGTAGCTGTGGTTGATACAAAAACAGGTGCAATTCGAGCAATTGGCGGTGGACGTGATTATGCAGGTCGTACTTGGAACTATGCTCAAGACTTATCAGATCGCTCACCGGGTTCAACAATGAAACCATTACTTGACTATGGACCAGCAATTGAAAACTTAAAATGGTCTACAGGTCAAACAATAGTCGATGATAAAATCAACTATACTGGTACGAAACAAGCTATCACAAACTGGGATAATAAATACTTAGGGACAATGACAATTCGAGAAGCCCTTTATACATCACGAAACGTACCTGCTGTAAAAACATTACAAGCAGTTGGCCCTGATCAAGCCAAAAAATTTATTTCTAAATTAGGTATTGAAGCCAAAAATGTTTATGAGTCTGATGCAATTGGTGGTGGGGATATTACACTCTCCCCTATTCAAATGGCTGCCTCGTATGCAGCATTTGGTAACAATGGTGTCTATAATGATCCACACTCAGTTATTGAAATTGTTTACCGTGATGGATCAAAAAGATCATATGACAATGAATCTACTGTAGCAATGAATGATTACACAGCTTACATGGTAACTGACATTCTTCGTGACGTTTTAAGTAATAAGCCTGGTGCATCAGGTTCAAGAGCAAATGTATCGGGTCTCGATATTGCTGGTAAATCTGGTACAACCAATTATTCTGCAGACGATTTTGAAAAATACAATTTGCCAGATACAGCTGTTCCAGATTCTTGGTTTGCAGGTTATACAACAAATTATTCAATCGCCATTTGGAGTGGGTACTCTGATCATAAGGAACCTATTACTACATGGGATGAACGATATTTACCACAGAATCTATTTAAAGCGATCATGTCTCAAATTTCAGCAAACGTGGATACACCGAACTTCAGTAAACCAAGTTCGGTAGTGGAAGCTACAGTCGAAGTTGGAACAGAACCTTTAAAATTGGCTAGTGAACATACACCTGATGAACTACGTGTAACTGAGTTATTTGTAAAGGGAACAGAACCAACTGAAGTTTCGGATAAATACAAAGCAATCGAATTAGATGCACCATCTAATTTACAAGCGATTGTGAATGATGTTGCAGCATCAGTTGATCTAACATGGGAGTTTACACCTCCAACAATCGGAGATAGTGATGAAACTGTTCCAATTTCCTTCGAGGTGAGTATGTCAGTCGATGGTGGTCCTTCTACTGTTATTGGTACAACAGACCAAATGCAAGTAACGATTCCAAATATGGAATATGGTCGAAATTATACATTTTCAGTAGTTGCAATTTCTGATGATGTTCGAAGTGAACCTGCTTCGGTATCAACAATGATTGAAAATCCAATTGAAGAACCAGTAATTGAAGATCCAATATTTGATGACGGAAACGACGAAGACAATAACGAGGATTACGACGACAGTGATGGTAGTGAGAATGGAGAAAGTGATAATCCGTCTGGTGAAAGCGAAGGTAACAATGGTGATGTAACCGATCCTACTCCCCCTACTCAACCTAATAATCCAGGTCGTGGAAATAACAATAACGGATAATAAAAAAAAAAGTAAGGAAGTCCCATAGGGACCTCCTTACTTTTTTAATTCTTTTTTACACGCAACCTTGCCAGCTTCTTTTTTGTTTCTTTGAATAGTTCGTCTAATTGTCGATAACATGCATATTGACCTGGCCGAGCTTTTATAAACTGTAGACGTTCCATTCCATTAATTGGAAGTACTTCATATTCTTCGTTTGTAATAATTTCTGTCGGTGTTTGATTAGCTGTTATCACGATAAGCTTTTCATATAAAGCAATTCCTTTTGCCATCAATTCATTTGCTAGTCCATTACGTGCTGAATGGGCATCGTGAATTTGAATACTCAAAGTATCCCACTCAGAAAATAAAGGATCAACCACATCTTTTTGAATCATAGATTGATTAAACGTAATCACGCTTTCACCAGTCCTTTTTTTAACCGTTTCTGTCCTTCACGGCAATCATCTAACAGTGGACATGTACCACATTGAGGATTTTGCGCTTTACAATGATAGCGTCCAAAGAAAATTAATTGATGATGCGTTTTTGACCAATTTTCTTTCGGTGTCTTTTTCATAATGGTTTCTTCTACTTCTAACACTGAATCTTTAAGTCTACATAACCCCAGTCGCTTTGAAACACGTTCTACATGTGTATCTACGGCTAATGCTGGGATCCCAAACGCTACTGAAAGTACAACATTTGCTGTCTTTCTCCCCACACCAGGCAAAGTAACTAATTCTTCACGTGTTTGAGGTATTTCCCCATTAAACTCATTAATAAGTTTTTCACACAATAACTGAATGTTTTTTGCTTTATTTCGGTACAATCCGATAGAACGTATATCTTGTTGTAACTCTTCTAATGAAACAGCTAAGTAATCTTCGGGTTTTTTATATTTTTTAAATAAATCTTTTGTTACTTTATTGACTAATACATCTGTACATTGCGCTGAAAGTAAAGTGGCAATCGTTAATTCAAATGGATTATCATGCACGAGCTCACAATGGGCATCTGGAAACATCTTGTTCATTTCATCTAGGCAATGTTCCCACTGCTTTTTCGACAGCATATACTTCCCCCTATTCTCTCTCATCAAGCCAATTGTAGAAAGCTACCTTTGGCGGTTGATTTTGTTGGTTCGGCTTTGATATGGCTGAGGTTGTTTTAGAATGAAATTGAGTTGAATGTTGCTCCACCTGTTTCAATGAAGTAATATTCTTTTTCTTCCATTCAAACAAAATACGATCTATATATCGTAAACTAACCTTCCCTGCAAGTACTGATTCTTTTAATGCTGCTCTGATTAATTCAGGAGAGTGATGGTCTACATCTAGCCACATAGAGATCGTTTCAAGCTCCATTGGTGAAAGAAGTCGCCCAAATTCCTGCTCGAAGATTGCGAATACTTCCCCTTCTTCATTTTTCTTTGTAACTTTTTCTTGCTTGTTTTCTTTTGATTCAAGTAAATCTAAAATTCTTTCCCAAACTGGATAGATTGAATACTTTTCAAATAGTTTTCCACTACTATCTACACCTTGTGAAATTTCAAGGAAGCCCTTTTGTAATAGTCGCTGTAATTGAATTGCGATTTCATTGTTTGATTTGTGCACTCGTCGTTCTAAATCGTTTGGAGTTGGAAAGTCATTATGTTCTGCATGAAAGGCTAATAGATGTAAGAGAATAATTGCTTCATCATCAGTTATATTCAATTCCTTGTAATGTTTAAAAAATAATTGCGGAATAATTACCGTTTCTTGCTCTGTCCATATACGAAGTCTGGGATTTTTTTCATGCATAATGATATTCTCCTTTCCAGATACTTGATAAACATATCCTCGTTGAATCACTGAGTTGTTGTTTTCTTATGTAATATTGAACTTTTTTAACTACTAAATGAAAACGTCCGCTTTACACGGACGCTTCACTTCATAGATGATTAAATCTATTCTCGAATATTTTATTAAGGGTAAAGTCGGTTTAATAAACGTGGGAATGGAATACATTCACGTACGTGTTCTGCACCACTTATCCAAGCAACAGTTCGCTCTAAACCTAAACCAAAACCAGAATGAGGTACAGAACCTTGTTTACGTAATTCTAAATACCATGCATAAGCTTTTTCGTCTAGATTATGTTCTGCAAGACGTTGTTGTAATAATTCAAAATCATGAATACGTTCTGATCCACCAATGATTTCTCCATAACCTTCTGGAGCAATTAAATCCGCGCATAAAACAACGTCATCACGATCTGGATGTGGTTGCATATAGAACGGTTTAATACCTACAGGATAGTGTGTGATAAATACTGGTTTGTCATAGCTTTCAGCGATTGCTGTTTCATGTGGAGCACCGAAATCATCCCCCCACTGAATGTCATCAAAGCCTTTTTCATGTAAAAATTTGATTGCATCATCATACGAAATACGTGGGAATGGAGCTTTAATATTTTCAAGCTTAGAAGTATCTCTTCCTAATCTTTCTAATTCAATTTGGCAATTTTTCAATACAGATTGCACAATATAAGATACATATTGTTCTTGAACTTCTAAACTCTCTTCATGTTCAGTGAACGCCATTTCAGGTTCAATCATCCAGAATTCAATTAAGTGACGACGTGTTTTAGATTTTTCAGCACGGAAAGTCGGACCGAATGAGAATACTTTACCTAATGCCATTGCTGCAGCTTCCATATATAGCTGTCCTGATTGAGAAAGATAAGCATCTTCATCAAAATATTTTGTATGGAACAGTTCTGAAGTTCCTTCTGGAGCTGATCCTGTCAAAATAGGTGGGTCGATTTTAACAAAACCATTATTATTAAAGAACTCATAAGTTGCACGAATTACTTCATTACGAATTTTCATAATGGCATGCTGTTTTCTTGAACGTAACCAAAGATGACGGTTATCCATTAAGAATTCTACACCATGTTCTTTTGGTGTAATTGGGTAATCTTGCGCAAGATGAATCACTTCAAGACCCGTAATCGCTAATTCACATCCAAAACTAGAACGTGTATCTTCTTTTACAACACCGGTCACATATAATGATGACTCTTGAGTTAAGCCTTTTGCTGTTGTAAATAGTTCTTCACCAACTTCTTCTTTTACAAGAACGCCTTGTACAAACCCTGAACCATCACGAAGTTGTAAAAATGCTATTTTACCGCTTGATCGTTTATTTGCTAACCAAGCTCCTAATTTAACTGTTTCACCAATATGATTTGGCATTTCAGAAATAGTTATTTTTTTCATAGTGCCTCCAAAGAACGAATAATTTTTAGTTTTGCCATTTTGTAACTACATAATTGTTAATACGTGATACGGCTTCTTCTAATAAGTCTAGAGAAGTTGCATAACTTAAACGAATGCAATTAGGTACCCCGAATCCTGAACCTGGAATTACTGCAACATTTGCTTCTGTTAATAAAGCAGTTGCGAATTCATCGACAGAAGCGAAACCTGTTTTTTGAGCAGCTTCGCTTACATCTGGTAATAAATAGAATGCTCCTTGTGGCTTAATTACTTTAAACCCAGGAATCGCACTTAATTTTGGATAAATGACTTCCAAACGTGATTCGAAAGCTTTTCTCATTTCTTCTACAGAATCTTGTGGACCATTATATGCTTCAATTGTTGCATATTGAGAAGTTGTTGTTGGATTTGATGTAGAGTGAGATGCTAAATCAGTCATTGATTTAATAATCGTTGCATCCCCGGCTGCATACCCAATACGCCAACCTGTCATAGAGTGAGATTTCGCAACACCATTCACTACGATAGTACGTGCTTTAATATCTTCTGAAAGTTCAGCAACTGAGAAATGTGTTAACCCATTGTATAAAAGTTTTTCATAAATTTCATCTGATATGATTAGAAGATCTTTTTCTTCTGCAACTGCAGCTAGTTCTGCAAGTTCTTCTTTTGAATAAACCATACCAGAAGGGTTACTAGGTGAATTTAAAACTACAGCTTTAGTCTTTTCTGTAACCGCGTTACGTAATTGTTCTGCATTAATTTTATAGTTTTGTTCACTTGTGCTCTCAACGTAGACTGGAACACCACCAGCAAGTTTAACTTGTTCTGGGTATGAAACCCAATAAGGAGTAGGGATGATTACTTCATCACCATTATCTAGTATTACTTGGAATAATGTGTAAAGAATATGTTTAGCACCAATGCCAACTATCACTTCACTACGACTATAGGAAAGATTATTATCACGTTTTAATTTATCGATAATCGCGTCTTTTAACGCAGGTAGACCACCAGATGGTGTATATTTTGTTAACCCTTTAGCCATTGAATCAGCTGCAGCATCAAGAATATTTTGTGGAGTATTAAAATCAGGTTCTCCTGCTCCAAGACCAATTACATTAATACCTTGTGCTTTTAGCTCATTAGCTTTTGCTGTGATTGCAAGAGTTGAAGATGGTGTTAATGATTTAACACGGTTTGCTAGTACTGCTTTCATAAAAAGATCTACTCCTCTACAAGTTCAAAATTCGTTTCCACCATTGTCCGTCTTCAAACAAAATATAGACATAATTTAATTTGTTGGCATTATTTGTATAAGTAATTTCCCATACAACTCCTGCCTCTTCATAGCCTAATTTTGTATGTAAGATTTTCTTTACATCTTTTTCTTTATCAATAACGGATAAAGCCTGTTCTCTCGTAATACCGTCTTGCAAATATACTTCCTGAATCGAATTTTCTTCTAAACTGATTGGAACAAATACTGCTTTTTCTTTACCATCCTCGTCTACCCCGAAAACAGTAACATACGGTTTATTTCCATTATAAATATAAGAATCTTTTACAGAAGCAAGGGAATTAGTCTTAACGGCTAATTCCTCTGCTTGTTGTTCTATAGTATTTATTGGAGTCATGGCTTTTGATAGAACTAGAATTGAAATGACAAGTGACATAGATAAAATAAAGAGTACGATAAAAACAACCCAATTCTTTATTTGATCTTTTTTGTTTTTTTCCATTTATGTCAACCTGCTTTCTTTCCTCATCTTAACTATTATACCAATGTTCAAGTTCTAAAACCATAACTTGTAGTGGTAGTTTTTGAACAGAAATTGGAGGTAGTGCTTGAATAAATTCTTTCCCATAGGATTTTGTTTCAACGCGACGATCTAGAATGATAAACACACCCTTATCTGTTGAAGTACGAATTAATCTTCCAAAGCCTTGTTTAAAGCGAATAATTGCATCTGGAAGAGATAACTCCGTAAAAGCATTACGCCCCTGTTGATTGAACATTTGGGATTTAGCTTTAAAAATTGGTTCCTCAGGTGCAGTAAATGGTAAGCGTACGATGATAACAGCAGACAGTCCCTCGCCAGGTACATCTACCCCTTCCCAAAAACTATTTGTACCAAATAAAACGGACCGATTAAACTTTTGAAACGATTTTAATAGTCTCATACGGCTTCCCGGAGTAACTCCTTGAGCAAATAACATATATTCCTGTAAAAGCTCGCTTTCTTGAATGAGTTCGACTGTTTTTTTCAGCATATCCTGTGAAGTAAATAGGACGAAACATCGACCGTCTGTTGCACGCACTGTGCGCGTTACTGCTAAGGCAACAGATTCGACATAATCATTTTGAGAAACACCCTGAATATCAGGCATATCCGTCACGATATATGCTTTTGCGCCACTGTAATAGTCTTCATCAGCAAAAAAAGTATGAATCGGAGTCTGAAAGCTAATTCCTAATTGGTCTGCAATATATCTTTTATTATTTGGTACAGTCATCGTACCTGAAGTCCAAACAATACCACTAGAATGACGAACTTGTTTAAATAATGATGAAACAGTATTTTTAACATCAATTGGTTTTTTATAAATACGAATACTACCTGGCAAATTTCGTTGATCAATCTCAATCCAGGTTGAGCATTGAGTGCTTTTGTTTAAGAAGATGTCCTCCCACTCAAATACTTTAATTTTATATTCACGAATCCAATACTTCCACTGTTCTAAATTGATAACGTCCTCTTGCGCTAATTGTTCCACATCATTTTCAATTTGAACGACAAGATTCTCGGCTAAATCAATCCATCGTTGAATTTTCTTAGGCAACTCTAAAGCAAGTGAATCTGGTTCTTGGAACAAATCCTGTAAATAAGCAATTTGTTTTGATTCAAATTTACTTTTGCTTGCATATTTAAAATTTTGAACAACTTTGTTCATTACATCATCAAACAATGAAAGAATTTGCAAAAATACACTTTCTAATTGTTTGAAAATCTGCATAGACCCACTTTTATTTTTTTGAACGAGCTGTTGCATTGAAAAAAGTAGTTGTTCGTCAGATGTCAGTCCAATTTGGCCAAAAGTATATTTCCAATTTGTATAAGTAAAGATTGATTGGTCACGAATTTCTGCTGCTTGAATAAATTGATGTGCCTCATCTATGATATATCCGCTTATATCTTTAAAAATTGGTTGTTTCCGAGTTAAGTCAGCTATTAACATGGAATGATTTGTAATAATCAAGTTTGCGTTTTCACTTTCTCGTAAAGCTTGTCGATAAAAATCATAGGTTTGATTTTGTATATTGGTCGATTCCGGGCTCTTGCGAATCTTTTCTAAAAACAGTTTTCCTCCACCTGATACATTAAGTTCTTCCATATCACCTGATTCAGTTTTTGTTAGCCAAATAATAATTTGTAGCATTGTTAACGTTTCATCATAAGATAAGTTTTTCAACTGAATGATTTGTGCAAATCGCTCCAAATCAATATAATGATGCATTCCTTTTAAAAGCACAGTTTTTACACTGGAACCTAAAATCTTTTCGATTTTTGGTATTTCATTATATAGGAGCTGTTCAAGTAAATGAGATGTATAAGTGCTGATACAAACCTTACTTCCGCTTTGTTTAGCATAAATAATGGCTGGAAGTAAATATCCAATTGTTTTTCCAATCCCCGTTGATGCTTCAATAACCACTTCACTTCCATGGTTTAAATGACTCCATATTAAATCCATCATTTCAAATTGCTTTGGTCTTTCTTCAAAATTTTTCATGGAGTTTTTAAACATAGACATTTTCTCTTCAGTTGATAATGGATAATTCGCATTAAGGTCCACTTGCAGATAATTTGAACCCTCTTTTTTCTTTAAGGCTAAATCTTTAAAATACACGAAATCGTTTGATTCTTCGACGGATGTACGTTTTACTTGCAAAGCATTAAAGAAGAACTGCGATAGATTTGATCGCAAACGAAATGAATGTTTATGAAGTTTCTCTATTGTTTGTAAAGGAAGAGTTAAAAGCTCCTCCCAACATTTTTTTAATAACAGGGCACAAGCATAGGCATCATCATCAGCTCTATGTGCATGATCTAAAGGAATATTTAAATCCATAGCTAAATCCCCAAGTTTATAACTTAATGACATGGGAAATAAAATTTTGGCTAATTCTACTGTATCAATTTTCTTCCCTCTCCATTTTGGAAGGCCAGCCCGTACAAACTCTGCCTGTAAAAATGATAAGTCAAAATCAGCATTATGAGCCACAAAAATGGCATCTTGCATCAGTTCATATATCGCTTCCGCATGCGCTTCAAAAGGTAACGCATCCTGCACATCAAAATCAGAAATGTTTGTTAAATCTTGTATATAAAGTGGAATCGGTTTACCTGGATGAATGAAGGTTGTAAAAGTCTTTTCAATTGTCCAATCATTCATAATTACAATTGCTATTTGAATCATACGATCTCCATTTGCTGGAGAATGACCGGTCGTTTCTAAATCAACAATTGCATATTTTTGACTTTCCATTATTGCTTCAACTCTCATTCACATAAAATATACTGGAATTTTATCATATGCGTGCGGTTAGGTCATGTGGAACCTATTGTTTACCCAACAAGAAATATTAGCTTACTTCTTTAAAGTATTTACAAACCCAAGTCTGGATTGTATATGATGGTGACAAACATGAAGTGTATAATCGTATAAGCTAAATACTTGATTGTAATTCACAAAAAGTTAAAAGGGGTTATCTTGAAAGCTTACCTTCAAGACAACCCCTTGTTTATGTATAAAAAAAGCAGGGGCTCATCTCCCTGCTTGTGCAATCAAATTCCGACAAATCCGAGTCGTTAGTGAATCTGATTGTTGTAAAGTATAAACTTTACTAGGTTTGGCACCTTTTAATATTATATAATTATAATTTAAAAGATGCAAGAACTTTTTGAAACAATTTTACAATGTAAATATAAAACTGAGGATGATTATCTATATGAATTCTACTTAAAGTAATTTTAAATTTAAAGTACAGTAGCCTCAGGTTCGTAACTAATCATTTCTTTTATCGTATTGTTTTCTCCCATTATTGCTACGGTCGGCTTATGATCAGCAGCTTCTTTACTATCAACATATACATAAGAAATAATAATGACAATGTCACCTTTTTGCACTAATCTTGCTGCTGCTCCATTTACACAAATTACACCACTACCACGTTCACCAGCAATAATATATGTTTCAAATCTTGCTCCGTTATTATTATTCACGATATGAACTTTTTCATTTGGTAACATACCAACAGCATCTAAGATATCGTGGTCAATTGTTATGGAACCAACATAATTCAAATCGGCTTGTGTAACTGTGGCACGATGGATTTTGCTGTTCATCATCATTCTAAACATGTTGTATTACCCCTTCGTATGAAAAATAATATTATCTATTAATCTAGTTTTTCCGATATAGACTGCTGTCGCTAATAAGAAATGATTCGTTTCATCTGTAACAGGTTTTAAGTCTGGATATGATAGAAACTCCAAGTAATCAATTTTTCCAGATGTATTCTCTTCAATCTGTTGTCTACCAAGTTGGATTGCCATTTTTGCATCTTGATTCACTAGATATGCCTCTTTCACAATTTGCAACGCTTCATAAATGGCTGGAGCTTCTTTTCTTTCTTGTTCTGTTAAATAGACATTTCGAGAAGATTTGGCTAACCCATCTTCTTCCCGAACAATTGGGACTGTACGAATTTCTAATGGAAAATTGTAATCTCTAACCATTGTTTGAATAATAGCAACCTGTTGTGCATCCTTTTGCCCAAAATAAGCACGTGTTGGTTCACAAAGATGGAATAACTTAGAAACTACTTGAAGAACACCATCAAAGTGTCCAGGTCTTGATGCTCCACATAAAATCTCCGATTGTCTACCTGCACGAATATAGATACCACCATCAGTTGGATACATTTCTTCTACCGAAGGTGCAAAGACCAAATCGACACCTACAGACTGCGCTAACTTACAATCACGATCTAAATCTCTTGGATAGGATTCAAAATCCTCATTCGGACCAAATTGTGTTGGATTGACAAAGATACTCATTATTACAACATCATTTTCTCGTTTTGCGTTTTCAGTTAATGTTAAATGCCCCTCATGAAGGGATCCCATAGTTGGCACTAGGCCAATTGTTTTTCCTTCTAATCTAGTAGTATTTACGAATTGTTTTAATTCAGCTATAGTTTTTACGATGTTCATTACATTGTGCCCCCATAAATTTTAGATAGCTGCTCTTCTTTCATAGTAAAACTATGAGCAAGTGTTGGGAATGAGCCATCTCGTACTGAATCAGTGTAACCCTTCACACCACGTAAAATTTCTTCGCCTACATAAGCAAAACTTTCAGCAAACTTCGGAATATGATGACTTCCGTATTTTAATAAATCGTGGAATACTAGCACTTGGCCATCTGCTTTTGGACCAGCACCTATACCAATTGTAGGTATTACTAATTCATTTGATACTACTTCAGTTAGTTGGTATGGGATACATTCTAAAACTACTGCACAGGCACCAGCTTCTTCACATTGCTTTGCGTCACTCAATAATTTCGCTGCTTGATCCGCTGTTTTTCCTTGTACTTTATAACCACCAAGTACTCCAACTGATTGTGGTGTAAGACCTAAGTGGGCGACTACCGGAACTCCAGCATTTGTTAATTTTTTAATCACTTCTACGATATCCCCTGCACCTTCAACTTTAAGTGCATCAGCACCTGTCTCTTGCATCATACGAACTGCAGTTTTTAATGTTTCGTTTGGATCGCCATGATATGAACCAAAAGGCATATCAACAACTAGAAAAGTATCTTTGGCACCACGACGAACTGCTTTTGCATGATGAATCATATCTTCAACGGTAACAGGGATGGTTGACTCATAACCGAGAACTACCATACCTAAAGAATCACCTACTAGTATCATATCTACAGAAGCTTCCTCAGAAAACTTCGCAGCAGGATAATCGTATGCGGTAATCATGACAATTTTCTCATCATTTTGCTTCATTTTTAAAAAGTCACTTGTCGTTTTCATTTCTTTCCTCCTCATTTTAAGGTAGGAAGAAAACATTAAAAAACCCTTCTGTTGATGGACAGAAGGGTGGCGTCGTTTAAAAATGATATGCTAACGCTTCGTTTTCTTCCGTCCTTGTCTAAAAAGATCAAGGCAGATTTTTTTATAGTAATCTTGTATAAGGTACAGTTCGATACGATACTGTCCATATATCACTATAACAGTTTCAAAAGAAAACGTACAGCATTTAATAGAATCATATTCAACTTTCAATCTCGATATCTGCAGAATATATCTGTTTTATTTCATTATTTTCTACTTTTACCTGAAGCACTCCGTCATCTGTTATTCCAATTGCAATTCCTTCAATGACTTCACGAAGTGTCGTTGCTCTTATTTTTTTACCTATTGTACCGGAAAACTCTTCCCAAAGTATTTTAATAGGTTGGAAACCAGATTTTAAATAAATATCAGTATACTTTTCTAAATAGTGTAAAATAGCTGCAATTAGTTCAGAGCGATCTAATTTTGTATTTTCCTCAATTGATAATGAAGTTGCAATGTTTTTTATTTCATCCGGAAAGTCCTCTTCGTTTTGGTTCACATTGACCCCAATACCAATAAGTAAGGCTTGAACTCCATCCATTTCAGCAATCATTTCAGTTAAAATACCAGTGCATTTTTTGCCATTGATTAAGATATCGTTTGGCCATTTAATTTCTGGATTAATATTGTTGCTAAGTGATTTGATTGCATTCACTACTGCAACAGCAGCAATTAAAGTAAATTGTGGGGCTTGATGTGGCAATATATTTGGACGTATCAGTACTGTCATCCAAATGCCTTTATTCTTTGTTGATTCCCAAGGTCTTGTCATTCTCCCTTTGCCCTCAGTCTGACTCTCTGCGACTACAATTGTTCCGTCATCCGCTCCGTTTCTTGCAAGCTGGTGAGCAATTGTCTGCGTTGATGTACATTCTTCGAAATAATGTGCAGAATGTCCTAATCGTTTAGTTGTTAAGTATGAGGAAATTCTAGCAGGGTCCACTCGATCAGGTTTTGAGGTAAGCACATACCCCTTTTTCTTTACTGTATCAAAAGTATATCCCTCATCTTGAAGTGTTTGCAGATGCTTCCAAATTGCAGTGCGTGAAATGCCAAATTCGTCTGCTAATTGTTGACCCGAAAGTGGTTCATCTTTTGCTTTTAAGAAACGAGTTAACAGCTCATCCTTTGTCGTTAAATTCATGTAAAAACCATTCCTTCAAATGTTCTTCATCGTTTTTTATTTGTTTCTTGAGCACAGCAACTAAAGCAGCATCGAGGACCACTTTCATCCAAGGACCACCTTTTCTAGTCGTCCATTCTTTCAGATGATTACCATTAATCGCTAGTTGATGGATTGTTTGGATTGGTAAATTTGATTTTATAAGTTCAATATGCTCCTTTTTAAAAGGAACCTTTACGTTTTGCCAAATTGCAAAGTCGTAAGCTACTTCTAATGTATCAAGATCATATTGGAAATAATCAAATTCATCCCATCGGTTTTGAAGTGCCTGATATGCATTGAGGACATTCCTAGTGAAGTTCCTCTCTTTGTTTGATAGTTTATAAAAATTGATAATATCACTTAGTTGTGAGCGATTTAGAAGACATAAATATGCCCATCCAACTTCACTTTGCTTTGCGGTAAAATATCGCCAATCCTCCAGTTGTTTTTCAAAGTCACCTGGTAGATAATTTGCTAAATGACTATCAACTAACGCTTTAATACCATCATAGACCTTGGTTGCACTCCACATTTTAGATAGCTCCATATGAATTCTTTCTCTTGCAATAAATTCAATTAAGTCGCTATCTTGTTGAATGGCTTTAAGCGTTTTATTTTCAATTTCAAAGCCTAACTGAGCACTAAAGCGGACTGCCCGTAGCATGCGGAGTGCATCTTCTCGAAATCTTGTATTAGGATCTCCCACCGCACGAATAAGTCCATTCTCGATATCTTCCCTACCACCATATAAGTCAATTAGCTCTCCCGTTTTCGTCATTGCCATTGCATTTATAGTAAAATCACGACGCTCTAAATCTTTATCAAGGCTTTTAACAAAGGTTACTTGCTCTGGTCGCCTAAAATCGACATAAATTCCTTCTGTACGGTAAGTAGTTACTTCAATTGGTTGCCCTTCATCCAGCACAAGAACTGTTCCATGAGCAATCCCGACATCCACAGTGGAATGGAATATTTTCTTAACTTCTTCTGGCATCGCACTTGTTGCAACATCTACATCATTGACTTCTTTTTCTAATAAATAGTCTCTTACTGCACCACCAACAATTACTGCTTCAAATCCAGCCTTTTCAATTTTTTCGATGACACGAATCGCAGCTTGCCAGTCATTTGTTTGTCTCATACTCTTAATACCGCCAAACGTTCATATAATTGCTCATAATGATCTAAAATTTGTTTTGAATTAAACTTTCCTTTTGATGCTGCAATTGCTGCTTCTCTAAAATGGATTAGTTTTTCATCATTTGTAAGTAATTCTAATGCATATTCAGCGCAAGCATCTGAATCTCCTAATTTCACTAAATAGCCGTTGACACCATGTTCAATTACCTCAGGAATACCACCAATTGCAGTACCTATACCAGGTACGCCACATGCCATCGCTTCAAGTAAAACTAAACCAAAGGATTCCTTTTCAGAAAGTAACAGCATTAAGTCACTTATCGCAAACAACTCTTCAACATTTTCTTGTTTACCTAAAAATAAAATATCTTTTTTATATGGTGTTTGTTTGGCTAATTCCATCACACGATGTTTCTCTGGTCCGTCACCAACTAAAAGTAGTTTAGCTGGAATTTGATCTCTAATTTTAGTAAATGAATTAATGATATCCGGTAAGTTTTTTATTTTGCGGAAATTAGATGCATGGATAATAACCCGTTCTTCTTCACGGATACCAAATTGTTCTTTTAAATTTCCTCTTTGAATTGGTCGAAATACAGTTTCATCTACGAAATTATAAACCGTTTCAATCTCTTTTTTCGGATGAAGTAATTCATATGTTTGTTCTTTTAAAGAATCTGAAACAGCTGTAACGATATCCGATTTTTCTATACCATATTTAATTGCCTGTGCAAGTGTTGAATCTTGCCCGAGAACTGAAATGTCTGTACCGTGTAAAGTCGTTACAATACCAACATTCTCACCTGACATTTCTCTTGCAAGAACTGCGCAAATTGCATGTGGAATTGCATAATGGACATGTATCACATCAAGTTTTTCTTCTTTAATCACATCTGCCATCTTACTAGCTAACGCAATATCATATGGTGGAAATTGGAAAACAGAATAATTATTCACTTCTACTTCATGGAAAAATACGTTCGGATATATTTTCTTAAGTCGAAAAGGTACACTCGATGTAATAAAGTGAATTTCATGTCCCCGCTCTGCTAGCATTTTTCCAAGTTCGGTGGCTATTACACCTGATCCTCCAACAGTTGGATAACAAGTAATACCGATTTTTAATTTTCTCATCCGACGATTCATCCTCTCTAACCATTATTTAATTTTCTTTGAGTGACTTCAGATTGAAGTACTCTGTCAATTAAATACAAAATTATCTGTTACTGATTTTTATTAGGATTCGAACGAAATACCAACAAAAATCGAATCGGTAACATCGTAAGAAAAGACTATAATTTTCAGTGTTGTTCTATTAATTTATTGTCTACGCTCTTGAATTAGACGCCAATCGACAAACCCTTTTTCCAATCCTTTAAGTAATATTTCTGCAGTACCCATATTCGTCGCTAAAGGGATATGATACACATCACAAAGTCGGACAAGGGCCGTGACATCTGGTTCATGCGGTTGGGCTGTTAATGGATCTCTGAAAAAAATCACCATATCCATGTCATTATTTGCAATCATTGCACCAATTTGTTGATCGCCACCTAGTGGGCCGGATCGAAATCTTGTAATGGTTAAACCCACTTCATCTTGTATTCTTTGTCCAGTAGTTCCTGTAGCAAACAGTTGATGCTGTTTTAATATTTCTTTATATGCAATCGCAAATGTAACAAGACTATCCTTTTTTCGGTCATGAGCAATTAATGCAATTTTCATCTTCTTCAGTCCATTCTCTATTAATTACGTTCTTTAGATTAAGTTTTCAAGACCATAAACTAGTTTTTCTAATGTCATAACTGCTTCAACACAATATAACACTCCACCCATAAAGGATTCACGGTTATAAGAATCATGTCTGATCGTAAGAAGTTGTCCATCTCCACCAAATAATACTTCTTGGTGAGCTACTAATCCAGGCAGACGTACTGAGTGAATGCGCATTCCTTCAAAGTCAGCTCCACGTGCTCCTTGAATCGTTTCTTTCTCGTTAGGATGACCTTGCATTTTTTCATTTCTAACCTGTGCAATTAATTGTGCTGTTTTTAGACCCGTACCTGACGGTGCATCTAATTTGCGATCATGGTGTAATTCAATGATTTCCACATCAGGTAAATATTTTGCTGCTTCTTTGGCAAACTTCATCATTAAAATTGCACCAATTGCAAAATTTGGAGCAATGATACAACCAACCTTATTACTTTCAGCTAATGATTCTAATTCGTTTAACTGTTCATCTGTAAATCCTGTTGTTCCAACTACGGGTCTAACATTATGTAAAAGGGCTACTTTTGTGTGTTCATAAACGGATTGTGGGTTTGTTAAATCAATTAAAACGTCTGGACGTGTATCTGCGATTAATTGATTTAAGTTCGTATAGATGGGTACATTTAAATTTGGAGGAAACATTTCAAGTTCAGCTAGACTTTCACCCACATGTTTATAATCTAATGCAGCTACTAATTCCATTCCGTCACGTTTTGTAACTGCTTTTACAGCTTCAGAGCCCATTCTTCCTCTTGCTCCAGCTATTGCTACTCGTATTGTCATTTTTTATTCGTCCTTTCTAAATTAAAGCAATGAATGTATTTGATTTGCCAATCAGTTCATTAACAATTTGATATTGGTATCAAAGCGAGTTTATTGGTAATTTCAAATCTATCTTATAACATCGTATATAATTTGGCATACTGTTGTCAAAAGATGAAAAATAAAACATAATAATGTTTGATAAAGAGAGTTTTTGTAGTTCCAGAAACGGGGGCATAGAATGAAATTTGTAAAAGAAATCATTGGAATAATCTTAGGTGCTGCCATCTTTAGTTTTGGTTTTGTTCATTTTAATATGCAAAATGGACTTGGAGAAGGCGGTTTTAGTGGGATTACATTAATACTATATTTTACACTAAATTGGGACCCAGCAATTATGAATTTAGTATTAAATATTCCAATGTTTATTTTAGGATGGCGCTTACTAGGTCGTAAACAGTTTGTTTATACATTAATAGGCACCTTTTCGGTTTCAGTATTCTTAAAAATCGCACAACATTATGAGATTCAAATGAATCTCCAAAACGACTTAGTATTAGCTTCTCTATTTGCAGGGGTATTTGTTGGTGTAGGTTTAGGTATTATATTCCGATGCGGTGGAACAACAGGTGGAGTGGATATTATCGCTCGACTTGCTCAGAAGTTTTTTGGTTGGAGTATGGGTAAAACGATGTTTAGTTTTGATGCACTTGTATTATTCGCATCATTATTAACATTCTTAGATGCGCGTTCTATGATGTATACGTTGGTTGCTGTATTTATTGGAGCTAGGGTAATTGACGTAGTACAAGAAGGAGCTTACTCAGCAAAAGGTGCTCTCATCATATCCAATAAACCAGATGAAATTGCCGATTATATTACACTTGAAATGGAACGTGGGCTAACAGTTTTCCATGGATATGGTCATTTTACAAAGCAATCTAAAGATGTTCTATATTGTGTTGTCAGTCGAAATGAAATTGTTCGGTTAAAATCAGTCATTCGAAAGATTGATCCGACCGCTTTCGTATCAATTATTGATGTAAAAGATGTAACTGGCGAAGGGTTTAGAATTAACGATTAAAAAAGTGGCTTGGCAAAATGCCAAGCCATCTTTTATTATTCATCTGCTTTCACAATTACCTCATTAATATATTTAGCAATTGCTGCAATTTCCTCTTCTGTTAATAAATTATTAAATGCCGGCATGGTTGTTCCACCATTTTTAATCTGCCCAACTACATTATCATAATTTTTAGCGAATTCACTTAGCTGTAAGTTCGGCCCGTTATGCCCATTTGCCCCCATATCTCCATGGCAAGATAGACAGTTTGCTGCGTAAATTCTTACACCTTCCGCATATGGGTCTGCACTTACTGTATCATCTGGATCGTCTTCTGAAGTAGTATCTGTTTGATTATTTGTTGTTAAAGGGATCTTACCTGGGACTGCCTCTGAAGCATCTGTTACATTACCATCCCATGTACCATTTAACTTAAATGTGTACACTTTATCCCCATGTTTTGTACCTACAAGGGAATTCCCTGCAGCAAAAATGGAAATATACTGTTCGCCATCAATTTCGTA
>DATMFE010000279.1:0-10202 GCA_035556295.1 Ureibacillus sp. | reverse complement strand
AATGTGGAAGCATTCTTGTTCTATTGGACCAGCCATTCTCCTCACCGAATCCGTAAAAGACCCATATGACTTTGATATCATATGCCGTATTTATCGTCATGGAAATCTTGCAGTAGAGGGAACAGCTAGTACACGTCAATTAAAAAGAAAATTTGAAGAATTAGTTTCGTTCTTAGTACGTGATAATGAAATTTTTGATGGGACCGTATTATTAACTGGCACATGTATTGTACCACCAAATGACTTTACATTATTAGAAGGTGATCAGATTGAAATTGAAATTCCTAGCATTGGTATATTAAAAAATAGTGTAAGGTTACCAAGCAAAATTTCGGTCTAATTAAATGATTTCAAACTTAATTATTAAACTCAAATTATTTTTTTGATTTTAAATATCAGAAATTTATGAATTTATTAACTTTTGATTCAGATAATATGGAGGGAAATATGATGAATATAACAACAGAAGAGAAAATGCATTTAAACTATATTGATGGAGAATGGGTAACGGGTTCTGTGGAGCAAGTGGATAGCAGTACCAATCCTGCTAATCGACATGATGTAGTCGGTTATGTACAGCATTCTGAAAAAGAAGATTTAGATCGCGCCGTTGCTTCTGCTAAAAAAGCTCAGGTTTCCTGGAATAAACTGTCCGGGGCTGCTCGTGGTGAATATTTGTATAAAGTAGCAAATATGCTTGATCAGCGCCTAGATGAAATAGCAAAGACAATGACCCGCGAGATGGGAAAAACATTTCCAGAAGCAAAAGGTGAAACTGCAAGAGGGGTCGCAATTCTTCGCTACTATGCAGGAGAAGGTCTAAGAAAAGTGGGAGATGTCCTACCTTCAACAGACTCTGAAGCATTTATGTACACAACCCGTGCTCCTCTTGGGGTAGTGGGTGTTATTACACCTTGGAATTTCCCAGTAGCTATTCCTATTTGGAAGATTGCTCCTGCTCTTATTTATGGAAATACTGTTATTTTGAAGCCAGCTCGAGAAACAGCAGTTACTGCTGCAAAAGTTATGGAATGTTTTGCAGAAGCAGGTTTGCCACGTGGTGTGATTAATATGGTAACGGGTTCTGGTTCTGTTATCGGACAAGGCATTATTGATCATCCAGATATTAATGGGATTACGTTTACAGGGTCTGATGCAGTCGGTAAACAAGTTGGTTTAGGCGCACTAAAACGTGGTGCAAAATATCAATTAGAGATGGGCGGGAAAAATCCAGTTATCGTTGCTAACGATGCTGATATTGAACAAGCAGTAGAGGCAACTATTAGTGGAGGATTACGTTCCACTGGCCAAAAATGTACAGCTACAAGCCGTGTAATTATACAAAGTGAAATTTATGAGGAGTTTAAAGAAAAGCTGATTGAACAAGTGAAAGAAATAAAAGTTGGAAATGGCCTTGAAAAAGATGTGTGGATGGGACCTTGTGCAAGTGAGGACCAGCTTAACACGGTACTTGCCTACGTGGAAAAAGGTATCGAAGAAGGAGCTTCGTTAATTTATGGTGGTAAACGCCTAGATGGCGGGAATTTGGCGGATGGTTTTTATGTGGAGCCTACTATATTTGAAAATGTGACTAGTGAAATGACTATCGCTCAAGAGGAAATCTTTGGTCCAGTACTTGCCCTTATGAAAGTTGAAACGTTAGAAGAAGCACTAAACGTTGCAAATGATGTAAAGTTTGGGCTTAGTGCCTCCATTTTTACTAAATCAATTGGGCGTATGCTTTCATTCGTAAATGAGATGGATGCTGGTCTCGTGCGCATTAATGCAGAATCTGCTGGAGTAGAATTACAAGCACCATTTGGTGGAATGAAACAATCTAGCTCTCACTCTCGTGAACAAGGTCAAGCTGCAATTGAATTTTTCACTTCTATTAAAACTGTATTTGTGAAACCATAACTCCATTTTTTAATGATTCTAAGAAATTTAATGATGGTGGGGTAGACCTTTTAGTCTCTATTAACAGACTGGAATGATTTACCCCTTTATCTTCCATAACTATCTTTCAAAATCAACTTTTAGAAAGACAGCAAAATAAGGATTAAGAGAGAATACGAGGAGAGATCTACCGATGATTACAGTAACTTTTGAAAAAGACAATGAACTTCTACTAGGTGTAAAAATAGAAAAGGGAATCTTAGACGTGAAGGCTGCTCTAGAGAGTTTTCTTGATGCTACAGCTCCGGCTTCAGTGTCTGAAATGATTGAAAAAGGTTTAGAGGGACAGGCAAAATTACAAGCACTAGTTGAACGTTCAATATCTGAAGGATTGCCACTATTAGAAGAAAAAGAACTTCGCTTCGGCCCTTGTGTTCCCAATCCTTCAAAAATAATTTGTGTGGGATTAAATTATAAAAAGCACGCAGATGAATGCAATTTGGATTATCCGCCGGAGCCTCTTCTTTTTAGTAAATTTGCAAATAGTTTAGCTGGCCAAGCCGAAGACATTCCCCTCCCCGCCGTATCAAGGCAAGTAGATTATGAAGCTGAGTTATGTCTCGTAATCGGAAAGGAATGTAAAAATATCAAAAAAGAAGAAGCGCTAGATTATGTGTATGGCTATTGTACTGCAAATGACGTTTCTGCTAGGGATTTACAATTTAAAAGTTCCCAGTGGCTCCTAGGGAAAACGTGTGATAAATTCAGTCCAATTGGACCATACCTTGTATCAGCCGAAGAAATTAACAATCCCCAAAATCTCAGGGTGCAAACGTGGGTTAATGGAGAAAAGCGCCAAGATTCAAACACAGAAGATATGATTTTTCACTGTGATGAAATTGTAAGCTATATCTCAGAACACATGACGCTCTATCCCGGAGATATTATTCTTACAGGAACTCCAGAAGGGGTCATAACAGGATACCCGGAAGGAAATCGCGTATGGCTGAAAAAAGGTGATGTGGTTACTGTCGAAATTGAGAAGCTTGGAAGCTTAACAAATCGCTTCGTATAATCCAACATTTTATTATTTCCCTTTATTAGAATATCCCATAACATGTAAGCGTTATCTAATAAGGAGAGAGGCTTCATTGACATGACAGTATCTAAATCTTACGTATTTCTAATTCATCGTTTATAGAAAGGAGCAATTATAATGAATATCTTAACAAAATTTCACGGAGTTATTCCTCCCGTATCCACCATAATAGATGCAACTGAATGCTTAGATGAAAAAGGAATGAAGAATTTAATTGACTTTCTAATTGAGTCTAAAGTAAATGGGCTGTTTTTTTTAGGATCGGGCGGAGAATTTAGTCAAATGTCAACTTCTTTAAGGAAGAAAGTGGCAGAATTTGCAGTTGAGTATGTAAATGGACGTCTGCCAGTTTTAATTGGCACTGGTACTCCAAGCACAAAAGAAACTATCTCACTAAGTATGCATGCAAAAGAAATAGGGGCTGATGGAATTGTAGTCATTAACCCATATTATTGGTCGTTATCTGAGGATAATCTCTTTCAGCATTTTGCTCAAATTGCTGAAAAAGTAGATATGCCTACCCTTTTATATAATTTTCCAGCATTAACAGGCCAAGATTTATCTCCGGAATTTGTTCTTAAGTTAGTTGAATCTTATCCTAATATTGTAGGAATTAAAGAAACTGTTGATGCAGTTGCTCATACAAGGGAAATGATCTTAACTGTAAAGGCTGCCCATCCTGATTTCGCTGTTTTCTCAGGATACGATGATCATTTTTTAAATACGTTATCTCTTGGTGGAGATGGATCCATTCCCGGAACTGCAAATTTTGCACCAGAGCTTTCTACAAGTATTTATCAATCCTTTATGGAAAAAAACTATGCTCACGCAATTGAAACACATCGTCTATTATCATCTTTATTATCCTTATATCAAATAGATAAGCCCTTTGTAAGTGTAATTAAAGAAGCTCTTTCTTTGAGAGGAGTAGAAATTTCTACAAATATGATAGCTCCTGCTCGCCGACTTAATGAAGAAAAGAAAGAACAAGTTAAAAAGATACTAAATCAAGTATTAGATATAGAAGAAATTTTTTATAAATAATTAATACAAGGTGTTTTCCTTTCACCCGAAAGCTATGCTACTGCTAGAAATTAAATATTTAATTTTTATAGATGAAATAGTTTTGTTCAATGGATGTAGGAATATATAATTTAATCCTAAAAAATGTTTTAGACGGTTTTATTTTATTGGCTTTATATTTCGTATAAATTTTCATATTCTTTTCAATAAATTAGCAGGAAAGGAGGCTTTTTAATGAACATAGCTTTTCGGACTGTAATGATGAAGGCAGAAGATAAAGTGGCCGTTGCTTTAATGAGTATTCCAGAGGGCAGTCAAGTTCAAGTAACTTGTCAGAACAAAAGCTTTTGCATCGAAATTAAACAAGATATTGAATTTGGGCATAAATTTGCGGTTGAGTCTATTTCCCAAGGAGAAGATATCATCAAGTATGGAGAGGTAATTGGTTCAGCTACTGTGGATATTGAACCAGGAGAACATGTGCATGTTCACAATTTAGAAGGAAAACGAGGACGGGGGGATAAAGTTGAATTTAAATAATGAAAAGAAATTTTGGGGATATAGACGTTCTGATGGACGAGTCGGTGTAAGAAATCATGTACTAATTTTACCTACCATTACGTGTGCAACACAAGCTGCTAAACAAATTACGGAGATGGTACAAGGTACAGTTTCCTTTGTTCATCAACACGGATGTGCTCAAGTAGGAATAGATTATGATCAAACTTTTCGTACATACGTAGGGATGGGAGCAAACCCTAATGTTTATGGAGTTATTGTACTAGGTCTTGGTTGTGAAACTCATCAAGCACGCAGTGTAGCAGGAGAACTTAAAAAGACAGGTAAACCTGTGGAAGTCGTATCCATTCAAGATCATGGAGGAACACTTGGAGCAATTGCTGAAGGTTCTAAAATTGCTGCTAAAATGGTGCAAGATGCCTCTGCTCAAATGAGAGAACTATGTGATTTTACAGAACTCATTATTGGAACAGAGTGTGGTGGTTCGGATGCCTGTTCAGGTCTATCAGCAAATCCAGCAGTTGGTGTTGTTAGTGACATGGTAGTTGACCATGGAGGTACTGCTATTCTAGCAGAAACAACAGAGCTTATTGGAGCCGAACACTTATTGGCCCGGCGTGCAGTAGACGATAGAACAAGTAAAAAGGTGTATGAAGTTATTGGTGCCATGGAAAATCGTGCAATCAAGATGGGAGTAGATATTCGAACAGGCAATCCAAGCCCTGGAAACATCAAAGGTGGATTGAGTTCTCTGGAAGAAAAATCATTAGGAGCATCAACTAAATCTGGAAGTAGTCCTTTACAAGAAGTAATTGATTACGCAGAAACACCATCTAAAAAAGGATTGGTTTGGATGGATACGCCAGGGCATGACATTGAACAATTAACAGGAATGGTTGCCGGGGGAGCACAAATTGTTTTGTTTACTACCGGAAGGGGTACTCCAACGGGATCCCCTATTGCCCCTGTAATTAAGATTTCAACAAACACAGGGCTATTTGAAAAAATGGCAGATAATATAGATTTGAACGCTGGAACAATAATTGAAGGAAAAGAATCTATTGAATCAGTTGGTCAAAACATTTTTGATGAAATTGAGATGGTTGCCTCTGGAAAGCTTACTAAATCAGAAATTCTTAAACAGTGCGATTTTGGTATTTGGCGCATTGGGCCTACATTTTAGCCTCTTTATTCAGGATAGAATGATAAATCCTTACAAGTCTTCTTTAAGGTTTGTAAGGGTTTATAGACCTTGTAAAGAATACTCGGACTCTTAATTTTGTAAGCACTTTCTGTGCGTAGATATGATTTTAGGAGGGTTTTTAATGCTGAAAATGACTGGTAGAAAAACTAAAGTGCGCTGGAATATTGCTATTCTTATGTGGGCAGCCATTGCTATTAATTATTTAGATCGTACCGTACTATCTGCTACAACCCCGTCTTTAATGAAGGAATTTGGACTTAATGCTGGGCAAATGGGTATTATAATGTCAGCATTCTTTTGGAGCTACGCATTATTTCAAATCCCTGCTGGTTGGTTAGCTGATAGGGTGGGTCAACGTTTTTCTCTTGCCTTTAGCGTAGCCTGGTGGTCAATTGCTACTGCCCTCACAGCACTTAGTCAGGGAATGAAATCCCTACTAATATTTCGAGTTCTTTTAGGCGTAGGAGAGGCTGGTGCCTACCCTAGTAATGCTGGTGTAACGGCTAAATGGTTCCCAGACCGAGAACGTACAAGAGTTTCTGCTATTTTTGATAGTGGCTCTAAAGTAGGAACAGCTTTAGCTATGCCATTTGTTGTTTGGTTAATGACTTCTTTTGGTTGGAAGGTCCCATTTATTGTATCTGGACTTTTAGGTTTAATATGGGTAATGATTTGGTGGACTTATTACCGCGACCCTGAGAAACATATGTATGTAAATAAAGAAGAAATTAAGTACATTCGTGATGGGCAAGTGAAAAAAGATGGATTAGATAAAACACAGCCTTTAAAATGGTATCAGCTTCTTAAATATCGTAATATTCAAGCTATGTGTGTTGGTTTTTTTATGTTAAACTATGCTATCTATTTCTTTATTACTTGGTTTCCAGCCTACCTTGTACAAGAACGTGGATTTGAATTAATGAAAATGGGATGGGTATCAATGATTCCTCCATTATTTGGTTTAGTGGCTGAACTATGTGCAGGATTATTCTCTGATTGGCTTTATACAAAAGGTTATTCTCTAACCTTTGTAAGAAAGTTAAATCTAGTTGGAGGGATGTTATTGGCTACTATGATTGCATTTGCAGGAGTCGTACATTCACCTATTTTATCAATTGCATTGTTATCCATTTCCTATGCAGGTTTAACAACCGCAGCTTGTGCGATTTGGTCTCTGCCAGGAGACGTAGCTCCGCGGAATATGACTTCAATTGTGGGTGGACTTCAGAATTGCGTTTCAAACATGGGGGGAATATTGGGGCCGATAGTAACAGGCTTTATTATTACAGCTACCAACTCATTCATTCCAGCTCTTATAGTATCTGGCGTGGCTACCTTAATTGGTGCATTAACTTATCTTTTCTGGCTTGGAAAAGTGGAACCGATAGTTCCTAAAGAGGAGATCGTAACGAATAACTTAAGTCTATAAGTAACTCTAAGCTAGAATATTAAAAAGGTAGAGCTAATGTATCAAACAAAATTCTTGATATTAACAGACAGAATTTGATTTCTGTCTGTTTTTTTCTTTTATCTTATTATTTTATATGTACTATTTGTAGGGATCTTGTCCAGACACGGAATGCTGTTTTTTCTTTGTCTTCTTTCCATATAGCCCTTATCATAGAATTATATGAAAAATATGGTGAAGGAGGATATGATTATGCGAGCGAAAATTGAAAAGGCTAAACATGTATGGATGTTTGAAGCAACAGGAGAGTTTTATGCTCATGAGGTGAGTAATGAGAAAATAAAAAGAGGTTTCTTTCTATGTCCTTCTTGTGAAGTAAAAGTGTATTATAAGCAAGATCATTTCTTTTCCAGTGAGCATAAACGAAATTGCACCTATGTGAAAGAACAATTTAAGAAAAAAGCCTAAAAGGTAAAGGAAGCTCAGCAACCTTATATGGGAATATAGAGAAAAGGGGTTGAAGCCATATGAAAAATCATGTTTATCAAAATGGATGATTAATTCAAACGAATAAAAAGTTTTCAGCATTAAAGCAAAAGCAGAAAGAATAGATAACGAACGAATTAAGACAGCGCTATATTAGTGCGATCAACTAGCCTCATATCAAATTACACCCGAGAAAACGAGATCAAATTTTAGATGAAGTGTAGACCTTATTGAGGGAAAAGAACTCTGGATACCTTATGGTGAAGTGAAGAGACACTATTTTAGCAAAATCCCTTCTTTTATTCATAAGAATCAGAAAATGATACAACGAGAAGAAAACAGAACAGGGGATACATCACAGAAAGAATCGGAGTAAATACTGCCTAATTCCTATTGCCCCAAGCAGTCCATTGCTATATATTGCATGTATTTTAATTGGATCAATTATTACAGCTTGTATAATTGGAATGTTAAAAAAATCCGTTTACAGAACACAAGGTAATACTAATCATAAATCAGGAAATAAAACAGTAGCAATTAAAGCAGTATAATTTATATGGGTGAAAAATCGCATTGATGTTATGAACGGCAAGTCTTTTTATTGTTACTTGAGTCACATACCATATGTGTTCATATCTATAGTAGGGTGATAGTAGTCAGGGAAGTTTTGGTCTTCAGAGAACTTTGATTATGGTAACTAGAATTGCATATAACCTATACAGAAAAAACAGAAGACAACTGCTCATGGGTTAGGTAGCTGTCTTCTGTTTCTATATTATGAATGATAAGCAGTGAAGAAAAGTCCTATTAATGCCTCATGGTTTCTTTCTTTTTGTTTAATGTATTGATTATTAAATAAGAAGAAAGAAACGTTTTAAAAAAACACATATTCTTTTCATGTTCCAATCTATCTTAGTACTAAATCGCCAACACCATATCCATTCTCTTTATCCATTTATATATGTGTATTAATTAACCCCACAATTTTAAATTGTTTTCTGTAGTATACGATTTGCATTATTTTCGAGCGAAAGTCTCGTTAACGTTTTCATATCATCTTTTAAGTTGTTGTATATAGATTTGTAGACTATGTAATAGTCATTATACTTCTCATAATTCTGCATATTTGGCATGATTTTTTCATCTAACACTTGCCATTGTTTCACATCTTCATAAGATAACAGCCCTGTTCCAATTCCAGCTAGCATGACATCTCCCATATTTGCCTCCACATCATGTATTGGACAAACAATCGAATAGCCAGTTACATCAGCAAAGATTTGTCTCCACAATTTTGATTTTGTTACTCCCCCGGCAAGCAGGATAGACTTACCCAGATTTTCCCCAGTCGCTTCCATTGCATCTCGTAAAGAAAATGCGACCGCTTCCAAAAATGCTCGGTAAATATGAGCTTTTGTATGGGCTAATGAAAGTCCCACAATCGTTCCTTTTGCATCTGAATCCCAAACAGGACTCCTTTCTCCCATAAAGTAAGGAAGTACAATTAGACCTTCACTACCAACAGGAATGGTTTCTGCTTGTTCATTTAATACATCATAGGCATTCTTTCCACCGGATTTTTCCACTTCAACTTCAAATTGGCACATTGTTTGACGAAACCATTTTACAATCGCCCCTGCGGTAGCACCACCAGCAAAATAATAAGAAAGCTTTTTTGCATCGTATAGATATGGCCAAACAATCAGATCTTTTCCTTTCACTGGTTTGTCTGAAACCAACGCTGCACACATTGAAGTTCCGATCGCTGCTGCATAAACACCTGGTTCAAATACCCCAAGTCCAATGTTTGCAGCACCGCAATCAATACCACTTGCTATCACGGGCATTCCTTCGGAAAGCCCTAATTCAACTGCAGCTTCTTTCGTTAATCTACCGACAATGTCTGTTGATTCTACAATCTTCTCTGGCATCATTGACAGAGGAATACCCATCTCTTCCATCATTTCTTTAGACCAGCTTCTATTGTTCATATCAAAAATACCGCCGATATTTCCTGCAGAAGAATAATCAATCGCAATTTCTCCTGTTAGTTTATAAATAACGTAATCATTTGGGGGCAAAAATAGCTTTGTCTTTTTCCAGTTTTCTGGTTCATGATTTTTCATCCATAAGATTTTGGTATACCCATAATAGGGGTCAGCGCCATTGTGAGTAATTTCTAAAAGTCTTTTTTCTCCAATGTTATCTAAAACCCATTTTGTTTCTTCTTCTGCTCTACGATCCATCCAAATCATACAAGGTCTCACCGGTTCCATATTTTCATCTAATGGAATACCAGAACCACCATACAAACCACTGATAGCAATCCCTTGTATTTTCCCCGCAACAATTCCTGATTTCTGCACTGTATTTTTAATAGAAGTTTTGGCGGCATGAAGCCATACCTCAGGCCATTGCTCTGCCCATAATGGTTTTGGGGTCAATACATCATATTCCTGTAAATCTTGAGCAATTAGATTACCTTCCGTGTCCATTAAAACTGTCTTGGTACCGGATGTTCCGATATCTGTACCGAGTAAATAATGCATATATAGTCCTCCAATCTT
>DATMFE010000278.1:0-2535 GCA_035556295.1 Ureibacillus sp. | reverse complement strand
AGCCCGATATTAATGCCAATTGTAAACATCATATAATCTCGATAGCTACAATATTTGAGCAATGCTTTTTTCATGCTTTCTATTTGATCTAGCCGGCGAATCGGCTGGACATTTTTTATTTTTTTTGAAGTTGTGTGCATCGTATAACTCCGCCCCCTTCTCCCTTCTTTTATTGTAATGTATGTATGAAAAAAACGCTAAGTTTTTTAAAAAATGAAATCGCTGAAACCATTGATTTAATAGGATTTTGAATGTATCAATATAAGTCCTTTGTTACATTCGGAATATTATGAAAATAAATCTCGTAAAATAGCAAAAAAACGGAAATCTCTTTAAATCCTATTTAAACGGTCAAATTCGCATTTTAAGATATTCAGGATAAATGACTAGCGAATAAAAAAACAACAGCCTTAAAATGCAATTATGGAGGTCATTTTTCTTCGGGATTTTCTATAACTGCTTTTCAGTTTTTTAAAAAAAACGTGAAAGAAGATTAGAATCTTCTTTCACGTTTTTCATTAAGCTGCTTTTTTATTATCTTCTTGTTTACTGATAAAATATTTTAACAATGGTGGTGTTACAAGAGTCGTCACAATTACGACGATAATAATAGTCGTGAAATATTCAGGAGCTAGTAAATTTTCACTTAATCCGAGCGTTGCTAAAATAAGAGCAACTTCTCCTCGTGAAATCATTCCCGCTCCAATGGTAATAGAAGAACGAGTATTGAACCCTGTAATCCTAGCACCCATTCCAGCACCAATTAATTTTGTGAAAATTGCCACTAATGATAATCCAATAATGATGAAAATGTTATCTAGAAAACCATCAAACGTAACAGTTAATCCAATACTAACAAAGAAAATTGGTACGAATAGTGTATAAGCAATAGGTTCAACTTTTCTTTCCACTTCTTCTTTAAATTCAGTTCGAGCAATTGCAATCCCCGCTACAAAGGCACCGATAATTCCAGCTACTCCAAAGTATTCTGAAATATAAGCAAATAAGAAGCAAATTCCAAGTGCAATACTCATAGCTGGCTGAGTAATTTTAATTCTCCCAAGCTTGCTCATCATAAACGGAACAACCTTCCATGCCAGTAAAGCGATAATAACAAAGAATACTACTTTCCCACCGATAACAGCACCGATGTTTACATCGTCACCGACTAAGAAACTCATCATAAATGCTAAAGCAACTACAACGATAATATCATCCGCAATCGCTGCACCTAACACCGTCGTCCCTTCTCGACTTTGAAGCTGACCAAGCTCTTTAAACGTTTGAACCGAAATACTAACAGAAGTTGCACAAAGCAATAGGCCAAGGAAAATCGCATGATGTTGATCCATCCCAACCGCAAGTCCTGAGAAGTATCCCCCAATTAAAGGTAGAATAACTCCACCAACTGCGACCGTTAATGACGACGTTTTATTATTATTCAGTTCTTTTAGATCTGTTTCTAAACCGGCAATAAACATTAATAATAAAACCCCAATATGACTTAATGCCTCAATAACCTCCGTATTTTGTACCCAGTCTAATACAGCTGGTCCAATAATAACCCCGATAATTAGTTTCCCCAATACCGAAGGTTGCCCAAAGCGAACCGAAATGACTCCCGCAAGCTTCGTCGCAATAATAATAATGAATAGCTGAAGATATAGTTCCAAATTCCTTCCTCCTCCCCTAAAAAAACGCAAAAAGAGCCCCTTAGTGACAGGCTCCTCCAATTTTCTTCTTTTTATTCATTTTCCTTAATATTAACACAGTTTTTGTAAAAATGGGGGTAATTTTATCAATAAATAAATTTTTTTTAGTAGAATTAGATTTTTATAAATTAAGAGGGAATGTAAAGATATTCTCATTCTTTGTGGAATAATGAATGTTTCATCGATATTTGAGTAAAATAAGCATTTAGTATTTTCCGTTAACTATCATATTACTATTCATTCCGTAAACGAAAGTGAATTAATTTTTTTACTTATGCTGTATGTCGACCTCTCAGTGTCCAAATCTGATATAGCATCATTAATGATGCTATAATAGTTAAGAAAGTTAGTATTACCCACCCTGTCATTAAATAAGGGTAAACAGACATTTGAACAGAATTACTTGTTAAATAGTCTCTAAAATACAGACATGTAAAGACTCCTATTACAATAAGAAGAAAAAACATTACAATACCTTGGATAAGCTTACTACTTGTCTTGCCGCTCTCAGCATTATATTGATTTGCCCAACCATCTTTTTTATGTGCAGATAATTTATCTAACCATACCTGGCCAAACGTAATCAAATTAACCCACAAATATATTTCAGGACTAATAAGCAGACCGGCCAATATAACATCTATCGGTCTATGCATCGGAGTCTTAAGAGCAAGTATAGTATTTAGCACAGATGCTAAAACAATAGGAATAATCCATATCCAAGACCAATAAAACTGGTCTGTCGCCAAAGCTGTAACAAGTAATGTAACAAATAAAACCCGAATAATAAGTTCCATAAATGTTTTTATTTGTTCTCGCCATA
>DATMFE010000277.1:0-4187 GCA_035556295.1 Ureibacillus sp. | reverse complement strand
GAATTGCTGCCTAGTGCTATTACTTCATACATCTGAGCTTGAGCTAACATAATGAGTTGTTCAGTTGTGCGGCCATCGTAGGGGAATATGCTTGTCCCAATAGCTATTTTGATGGTAACGGTCCGTTGTTTAATGGTGTAGTCGCCCTTAATGTGACTAATTAATCGTTCAAGAATGTCAGTGCATTCCGTTTTGCTAACATCTGTTAAGAGTATAATAAAGTCAGTAGAATTAACCACTCCGATAGTGTCAATCTCTCGTACACATTGTTTTAAGCGGCTAACGATTAATTTTTGTAATTGGTTTTCTAATTTTTGATCTTCATTATGCAACAATTCAATTGGAAACTGAATACGTAGATAACAAACGGCGGTCGACATCCCGAACCGGGTGCCATAAGCCATATTCATCTTGAATCGATCTAGGAGAAGATCCTTAGTAGGCAGCCCTGTAGATGGTTCGTAAAGTGTTTTAGTATTAGAAATTTTATTAATATGGTCCATTTATATCATCCACTTTTAGTTTTTTTTCATATCTAGACAGCTAGTTAGTGTTTTGTTTGTTTTCTACATCTTTTTTAAATTGTGTGAGAATGGAATCCGCATCTTCATTTTCATGTTTTTTAAAAAAGTTGTACTTATTCAGTATATTAATGAACTTTTGCTCGGTATCTACACCTGTATAACTGTTAGTTCCGTATTCAGAATCCATATAGTTGGCATTGAAATATAATAGTATGATTTCATGGTGTGATAATTGAGCTCGTACAAAATCAATAAATTCTTCACACCCTTTTTCTTTTAAATGATCTTTGTTTTTATCAATCCACTTAAACAGCTGATAAAGATTTCTAAAGTAGTGAGGAAGAATTTCTTTATGTTTAAAATCAAGGTCTTTCATGCTAGAGGTAATATCACTCTTATAGAATCTTTCCTTCCCTTTTTTAGTATGAATTTCTAGCAAATCTTTATATGCTACTTTAAAAAAGCCTCTCCCAGTTTCTTTTCCCCCTTTATACTTATACTCCATACTTTTGACAATTTGATTATGTAAATCTAACAATTGGAAAAAAGTGTTCTCAATTCTATTGGTTTCGGCCTGATCTTTTTGAAGTCTTATTTGCTCTCCTTGACTTTTAAATGCGAAGTAAGCAAATAATACAGCAAGAAAGGTTAAGATAGGTGTGGAAGTTCCGCTGAAGAAATCCCCTATTTGGCCAAGGTCCCCACCGAAGGTTAACTTATTACGCATATAGTTTCCGATGGTTAAAAATATAGTGAAGATTATCCAAACTATTATAAAAATTGAGGACAAAATCATTAGAGTTTCCGTTTTGTGAGATACCCCGTCCACAGTGTTTTCTTGTGTATTGTTTTCTGTTGGTCTTTTTACCAAATCCCAGTTTCCTCCTTCTAGTAAAATTATTATTTAATACTATGTCCGTATTGAGATTTCTAGTACAAAAGGTTTTAAAGGGCAATTTGAGGAATACAGGGTCCAGCAATTCCGACGATGGTTCAAAATTTTTCTGATGCTAGAAGTGTGGGAAGTACATATGGAATGATGTAACACAAAAACGCGAATCTCTTGAGTACCAAGTGATTCGCGTTTTACTTTAAGGGGAATCCTGCAGCGAGCCCTTTCCCCTTATATTTGCTCAATTGTCGAGAAAACACCGTGCTTGGTTTTCATGGAGCAGAACTTATTGATTCCAAAGACTATCTATTAGATGTTAGCAGATGTATTCATTTGAATCCTGTAGAGGCAAAAATGGTAAAATCCCCATGTGATTACCGGTGGAGCAGTAATACGGATTACATATCGGTTTCTGTTAAACCTCATATTACAACCACAAGGGGGTCTTCTCAATTTTATTTACTTGAAAAAATATTAATCATTCCATCTTCTGAGACAATAATAACTAGGCAATGGTAGTTACCCTTATATTGCTCTTTAAACAATTCTATATATCTAATAGCAGAATTATATCTAGCCCCTCTTGATAAGTCTCCTAAATCGTTTGCTTTTCCATCTAATATTAGTCCAAAAGAATAACATTTAGCACTAGTATCAAGTAATAATGCCCCATCGATAGAGGTTAGTCCGTTTACCACACTATTAGGCAGTTTAGCAGGTAAATCTAACAAAAATCCCTGGTTAGATAACCTATCCGCTTCCTTTTCAGTCCTATTTGTAATAACCAGCATAGTCCCATGTTTTTGATCCATGGCTGATTTAACTACATTCCAAATATCATCATATTCTTTGCTATTAAATGCATCGTAAAATTTATTTTCAAATTCCCCTTGTTTATAATTTTTTGTACTTTTTAAAGTTGGGGTGCCATCTTTAATGCTAAAAATAACTTCACTATTATCCTTACCTCTAGCAAGTTTAATTTCCCAATGTAATTTGCTTTTAAAAATAATTTCATAAGCATTACTTCTAAAGCCAGTATCCTTATTCTTTAATCCAAGACCTATAATGGCCTTACCATTAAATAATAAATACATTTGATCTTTCGTTGTTTCTAAGAGCTTTCGGATGACTCGATAATTAGTGATGTCAACTGCATTTTTAAGGGAAATAACTTGATCAAAGTCAGTGTCATCTTTATATAATAAAAATCTCCCTCTTAATACTGCACCCTCGTAGGTTAAAGAGGAGATAAAGTTAGTAATCTCCATTAAATCTAAGTGATTACCATTGGGGAAAAATTGGTGAATTAACTTCTTATCCGCTCCAATCTCTGTAACATCCTCCAATATATTTTCGAAAACATCCTTTGCAGCTAGTCTTATAATGTCATTATGGTGAACAGGTAAACGATAGTAATCTTCTAATTTATGAAATTGGTTATTTAAACTTTTTTCTAATGTATAGACAGAATTAAGGTGATTTTCTGTTTGATGTTTTACAATCCCTAAATATTTAAAAAAGTTTTCTATTGATTTAGTTGTGAGACATAGATTAACTTCATTAGAAGTTAAGTTCATTTTATTAGTGAATAGCCCATGCTTAATGCTAAAAACTTCAAACACAAAAGAACTTGAGGCTAAATAAAAATCTCCTTTTTTAGGAAGAATAAAAAGACTATCATTTTGGTCCCCGTAATCCTTTAATTTATGCAGCAACCAAGGAGAGAGTATTAACTCATTGATCGTATCAATTGCCCCTTCTTTAAGTTCAACTACTTGGGAAGTATCTTGTGTAGAATTAAGACTTCCTTGAGTTGCTAGTTGTCCTTGTAAAAAGCCTTCTAAAGCAGCATCTTTAGAGATAACGTTTATGTCATTGATGTATAGAATATTTGTAAAATCTTTAGGGTATGCTACTCCTAATTCATCTAAGACTTCTAAATCATGCATTTCATCTAATGCTTCACTAATCCTATCAGTTAGCAAACTTACATCAATAGCAATCAAATAGGTTTTTATATTTATATCATCATCTAATTGTTTAAATATATTGACGGACTCTCCATCAAAAAAATGATAATACTCTTTGTTAAAGTGAGTAAAATTTTTGTCTTTAACCTCCACTATACTTCTTTGATTCTCTACCTCGATGTACATGATTAAGATTTCCTCCTACAGTAAGATAAAATTTTTTTTATTCGTTTATGGTACCTATTTTTAGATTGAACCCTTTGTTTAATATTTATCCAAATCTAATAGCGATATAGACAAGAAGGGGGCTAGGATCCGTATCAACCCGAAACTCCTATTAGACTAGATAATTTTACCATTTTGTACGACGACTTTGGAAATTTTTTGATCGGAAATACTCAATATAACAGTAGGTATTTCGAATTATGTAAATTAAATGATGAATTCCAGTAATATTGTAGAATTGGGGGTTATTTCCTGTGAAGTTGATACTTTTCTCACGACAAATTTTGTGTGCGCTTTGTTAGAGAAATTCTTATTAATCAATCTCTGTGGCTGTTTCAATCAAACGTTTGATTAGTATAGCCTTTTTGTTATTTCGTCGAAAGGGTGTCGTATCTTGATTTTCTGCTAAGAAGCGACTAATTTTTTGTAAATTTTCTACAAATTATTTTTACCTTAAGCAGCTTCGAGACATATGTACCAAGTAATGAAGCTGTTTTAATCAAACGTTTGGTTAATAAGGGAATTTGCTGAAAAATAGGGAAGGATTGTTCAAATGGACGAAGGGTTGCAGAA